>JAGBDQ010000169.1 GCA_017937415.1 Oscillospiraceae bacterium | reverse complement strand
GTGGCACTGATGGACCATGTGATCTTCTCGGAGGACGACATGGTCTCCATGCGGGAGAGCGGGTTCCGGTTCTGATTTTTGAGAAGCCGAGAAAGGTCGAAAATTTGTTCGATTTCCTCTTGCAATAGAACGAATGTTTTGGTACAATGAGGGAAACACAGGGAGGTGAGTCCATGCCCGACTTCAAAGTAGTCAGTCCCTTTACCCCCAGCGGGGATCAGCCCCAGGCCATCGAAGCTCTGGCGGCGGGGGTGGAAAACGGCCTGACCGAACAGACCCTATTGGGCGTCACCGGCTCGGGCAAGACCTTCACCATGGCCAAGGTCATCGAGAAGGTCCAGCGGCCCACCTTGGTGCTGGCCCACAACAAGACCCTGGCCGCCCAGCTCTGCGCCGAGTTCAAGGAGTTTTTCCCCAACAACGCGGTGGAGTATTTTGTGTCCTACTACGACTACTATCAGCCCGAGGCCTATATCCCTCATACCGATACCTTCATCGAGAAGGACTCCTCGGTGAACGACGAGATCGACCGGCTGCGGCTTTCGGCCACCGCCTCCCTCATCGAGCGGCGGGACGTGATCGTGGTGTCCTCAGTCTCCTGCATTTACGGCCTGGGCGAGCCTGACGACTACGCCCACATGATGATCCCTCTCCGGGTGGGGGAGGAGCTGAAGCGGGAGGAGCTGATGCGCCGCCTGGTGGAGGACCGGTACGAGAGAAACGACATTGCCTGGGAGCGGAACATGTTCCGGGTGAGAGGGGACACCATCGAGGTGTGGCCCGCTTACTGGCGGGATACCGCCATTCGGGTGGAGTTCTTCGGGGATGAGATCGACCGCCTCAGCGAGATCAACGTGGTCACCGGGGAGGTGATCCGCCGCTTGGAGCACATCCCCATCTACCCGGCCAGCCACTATATCACCCCCCGGGAGAAGATGTCTGCCGCCATCCAGGAGATCTACCGGGAGATGGAGGAGCGGGTGGCCTTCTTCGAGAGCAACAATATGCTGGTGGAGGCCCAGCGGATCAAGCAGCGGACCATGTACGACGTGGAGATGCTTCAGGAGTTGGGCTTCTGCTCGGGTATCGAGAACTATTCCCGGGTCATCGCCGGCCGGCCGGAGGGTTCGGCTCCCATGACCCTCATTGACTATTTTCCCAAGGATTTTCTTCTGTTTATCGACGAGAGCCACGTGACCCTGCCCCAGGTCCACGCCATGTACAACGGGGACCACGCCCGGAAGACCACCCTGATCGACTACGGTTTCCGTCTGCCCTGCGCCTTCGACAACCGGCCTTTGAAATTTGAGGAATTCGAGCAGCGGCTCAATCAGGTCATCTATGTGTCGGCCACCCCGGGGGAGTATGAGAAAGCCGCTCGGGGCAGATCGTGGAACAGGTGATCCGGCCCACCGGACTGTTGGATCCCCGGGTGGAGGTCCGCCCGGTGGAGGGGCAGATCGACGATCTGCTGGGAGAGATCAACCAACGGGCCGACCGGGGGGAGCGGGTGCTGGTCACCACCCTCACCAAGAAGATGGCCGAGGACCTGACCGCCTACCTCCGCAACGCCGGGGTGAAGGTCCAGTATATGCACCACGATGTGGACACCATGGAGCGGCAGGAGATCATCCGGGACCTGCGGCTGGGCACCTACGACGTGCTGGTGGGCATCAACCTGCTGCGGGAAGGCCTGGACCTGCCCGAGGTGTCTTTGGTGGCCATTCTGGACGCCGACAAGGAGGGATTCCTCCGCAGTGAGACCTCCCTCATTCAGACCATCGGCCGGGCCGCCCGGAACGCCGACGGCCTGGTCATTATGTACGCCGACAAGATGACCCCCTCCATGATGGCCTCCATTGGAGAGACCGAGCGGAGAAGAAAGAAGCAGGACGCTTACAACAAAGAAAATGGCATCGTGCCCAAGACCATCATCAAGAGCGTCCGGGACGTGGTGAACCTGGCTGACCGGGAGGAAGAGGCGGCCAAGGCGGTGCGGCTCAAGAACAACATGTCCAAGAAGGAGCTGGAGGCTGCCATCGCCAAGCTGGAGAAGGAGATGAAGGAAGCCTCCAAGCGGCTGGAGTTCGAGTACGCCGCCGTTTTGCGGGACCGTATCATCGAGCTGCGGGGTAAATAGGGCGCTTCGCGCAGCGAAACGTCCGGCACGGTCGTTCGGCTTTGCCGAATGACGTGCCAAAACCCAATAATATCTCAAGAGAAAGAAGGCCGCCCCATGACCTCACAATCGAAAAAAGTTTTGGAGGACATGCAGGTCCGCAAATCCTCTAAAGAGAAGCGGGAATTCCGCGCATGGCTCACGGAGGAGTTGAAATCTGCCGGCTGGACCGTTCAAGAGGAGGGCAGCTTTTTATCGGGGCACAATGTGATCGCCGGGGACCCGGAGAAGGCGAAAGTGCTTTACACTGCCCACTACGACACCCAGGCGGTGCTGCCCTTCCCCAACTTTATTACCCCCCGGAACGCGGGAATTTTCATCGCCTTTCAGCTCCTTATCTGCTTGGGATTTTTTGCCGTCATCGGCATTGCTGAGACGGTCACTGTTCTGGTTCTCCGGGCTGTGGGCGCAAGGGAGCTGATCCCCCTGATCGCGCCCCTGATCTCCATGGCCATCTGTATCTTCTTTATCTGGTGGATGTTCTTCGGCAAAGCCAACAAGCACACCGCCAACGACAACACTTCCGGGGTGATCACCCTCATGGAGGTGGCTATGACCATGCCGGCGGAGGACCGGGACAAGGTGTGCATCATCTTTTTCGACAACGAAGAGCGGGGTATGCTGGGCTCGGCCAATTTCGCCTCACGGCGGAAGCGGGTGAAGAAGGAGACTCTGGTGCTGAACTTCGACTGCGTATCCGATGGGGACTCCATCCAGTTTTTTCCCACCAAAGCCCTGCGGAAGAAGGAATCGGAGGGGACGCTTTCTGCCATTGAAAACGCCTTTACACCCACTGAGGGGAAAGAGGTTGCGGTTTACCGTGAGGGCGGGATCTACCCTTCGGACAACGCCTCCTTCAAGCGGGCCTGCGGGATCTGCGCTCTGAAAGAGAAGGGGAAGATCTATTACATGGACCGTATCCACACCGCCAAGGACATCGTATTCATGGAGGAGAATATCGAACTTCTCCGGGCGGGCTGTCTGCGGTTCGCGAAGGGGCTTGAGGGTTGATATGGCAAAGCAGAAGGACGAAAAGACCAATGTGATGCGGCTTTTAGAGCAGAAGGGGGTAAGCTACACTCCCCACACCTATCCCCATGAGGATGGGGCGGTGGATGGAGCTACCGTGGCCCGCATGGTGGGGAAGGACCCGGCCCAGGTGTTCAAGACCCTGGTGGCCCGGGGGGCCTCCGGAGGCTATTATGTGTTTGACATTCCGGTGGAGGAGACCCTGGACTTGAAAAAGGCGGCCCATGCCGTGGGAGAGAAATCGGTGGCCATGATCCCTCAGAAAGAGCTGCTGCCTCTGACGGGCTATGTCCATGGAGGGTGCTCTCCTCTGGGTATGAAGAAGCCCTTTCCCACCGTACTGGACGAGACCGCTCAGCTCTTTGACACCATTTTAGTGTCGGCGGGAAAGATCGGTTTTCAGGTGGAGGTCGGTCCTGCCGATCTGCTGGAGCTGACTGGGGGCACTGTGGCGGACCTGACGGTGTGAGGAGGATAATTATGAAATACGAATGGTTGGACCGCTATCTGCTTGCCAAAACCGGCGCAGAGCATGACTATAAGATGGAGTGGGGCTGGGACCGGTACATGGTCCGGGGCAAGCTCTTTGCCGCCACCATGGGGGGCCCTCAGGGAATGAAGGACGAGCGGTACAACGGACACCCCCTGATGAATCTGAAATGTGACCCGGGCCGCTCCGAGCTGCTCCGGGCCGAGTTTCCCGACATTCTCCCCGGCTTTTACTGCGACAAAAAGACCTGGATCGCCGTGCTGCTGGACGGGAACCTCCCCGACGAGCTTGTGAAAGAGCTCTGCGACGACTCCTATCGCCTCATCGTGGAGAAGCTGCCCAAGTATGTCCAGAAGGAGCTGGGGGAGAAGGTCACCCCTCCGCCTAAAAAGAGGGCCCCAAAGAAGGAGGAGCCCGTTCCGGATAAGGAGCCTTTGACCTGGGACAGGGCCTGGTCCCAGCAGATGAAGCCTGCCCTGTCCGACATCGGGGCCTGGGTGGATAATGCCCTCTTTGAGGAGTTCACGGCCTGGATACAGGAGACCTATGAGGTGGAGCCCTCTGTCGAGTTCAGCAAATGCTCCTTGGATAGGGGCTGGAATATCAAGTATAAAAGGGGAAACAAGTCCCTGTGTGTCCTCTATGTCCGCTCCGGGTGGTTTGCCGTGATGGTGACCTTGGGGGCGAAGCAGCTGGCGGAGCTGGAACCGTTTCTGCCCACCTATTCCGCCGCATTTCGCAAGATGTATCAGAATACCGCGCTGTTCCACGGAGGCAAGTGGCTGATGGTGGATGTGAAAAAGCCCGCCCAGCTGGAGGAGGTCCGGCGGCTGATCCAGTTGAAGGCGAAGCCGGTGAAAAAAGAGGCTTGACATTAAAAATTTGTTCCATTATGCTGTGATTCGGCTCTGAAATCGGAAGAATACAAAGGAGAACATCCCCATGCAGGACACCATTTCCATCAAGGGCGCAAGGACCAACAATCTGAAAAATATCAGCGTGGAGATCCCCCGGGACAAGCTGGTGGTGCTCACCGGCGTTTCCGGCTCGGGAAAATCCTCCCTGGCTTTCGATACCATCTATGCCGAGGGACAGCGGCGGTATGTGGAGAGCCTTTCCTCCTACGCCCGGATGTTTTTAGGGCAGATGGAGAAGCCGGATGTGGACTCCATCGACGGCCTTTCTCCCGCCATCTCCATCGACCAGAAGACCACCTCCAAGAACCCACGGTCCACCGTGGGCACCGTCACCGAAATTTACGACTATCTCCGGCTCCTCTGGGCCCGGGTGGGCACCCCTCACTGCCCCAACTGCGGTAAGGAGATCCAGCAGCAGACCATTGATCAGATCATCGACCAGGTGATGCGCCTGCCTGAGGCCACCCGGATCCAGATCATGGCCCCTGTGATCCGGGGAAAGAAGGGCGAGCACGCCAAGATCTTAGAGGACGCCCGGAAGTCGGGCTATGTCCGGGTGCGGGTGGATGGCTCCCTCTATGATCTTTCCGAGGAGATCAAGCTGGACAAGAACAAGAAGCACAACATCGAGGTGGTGGTGGATCGCCTGGTGATCCGGGAGGACATCACCCAGCGGCTCACCGACTCGGTGGAGGTGGCCTCCGGATTGGCGGGGGGCCTTGTCACCATCAATATCGTGGGGGAGGACCGGGACATCACCTTTTCCCAGAACTACGCCTGCGAGGACTGCGGTATCTCCATCGAGGAGCTGGCCCCCCGCATGTTCTCTTTCAACAATCCCTTTGGCGCCGGCCCCACCTGCTCCGGTCTGGGGGTACAGCTCAAGGTGGATCCGGACCTTATCATTCCCAATAAGGATATGTCCATTTTGGACGGGGCCATCGTGGCCTCGGGGTGGAACAACATCAAGGGGACTCCATCTCCCGGATGTATTTTGAGGCCCTGTCCAAGAAGTATGGGTTTAAGCTC
>JAGBDQ010000168.1 GCA_017937415.1 Oscillospiraceae bacterium | reverse complement strand
GGGCATCCTCCGTAATGAAAAGGATGGCCGGCGTGGGAAGGAGCCGCTTTTTCACCGCCACAAGGGAGGCATAGTCAAACACGGTTTTCTGAGCGCTGCTGGCGCTGAATTCCACCCGGTCCCGGTAGACCGACAGCTTTCCGGACTTGAGCCAGCCCTTTACCTCGCTCTCATAGATGGGTCTGCCGTCTCCCTGGGCTGCACCGGTCACCTTCTCTCCGCAGCAAGTGCAAAATACAGCGTTCTCCGGCAATTCCTGCCCGCACTTTGCGCATTTCATCACCTGACGCCCTCCTCCCGCTCTCTATATATTCTTTTCTCAGGCCGCTCGCCTACTTCTTTTATTTCAAATGCTATTATAATGCAGTCACCCGGGGATTGCAAGATTACCTTGCCGGAAAGAGACCTTTTTTCGATCTTTTTCTGGCGCAAAAATGTGTCGAGTGCAGTTACAAACTTTGAACAATAATCATCCACCGGCGGAGCCGGTGGTATTTCAGATGCGGGCAAAGCCCTATGTTCACAGCGCGCGGGTGAGACCCGCAAGTACGCTTTGTCAGTTGCTTGAGTCCGGTTCACGCAAGATATACTAATTTCTTTCGTAGTTCCCTTTATAAATCATCTTTGTCCTACTCAAGCCACTACTTTCCTAACACTCCGCCTCTGTTTGCTTGCCTTCCAACATCATTTTTGCTATATTATAGTTTGTTCCCATTTCCCCTTGCTGCTCTTTGTGCTGTTGGCAGACCGCACTCTTGGGTAGCAAGGGGCTTTTTTCTTCCTCACCGCTTAAGCTCTTCTGAACCACTGGCCAAGCCAGTGGTTTTCATAGTACAAAAAGCATCCCTCCCAGTGGGAGGGATGCCTGCGCAAAGCCTATTCCGGGTTCTCCACCGTGATGCCGGTGTAGTACCACTTCAGGATCTCCTCAAAGCTCTTGCCCTCGACCGCCAGGGCATTGGCCCCATACTGGCTCATGCCCACCCCGTGGCCGTAGCCCGTGACAAAAATGCGGATGAGCTCACCGGAGGGCTCCACGGTGAAGTGGGCCGAGCGAAGGCCCAGAGCCTGCCGGGCCTGAAACCCCGTGACCTCCACGCCCCCGATGGTGATGGAGGCCACCGCTCCGGAGGGGTCCAGAGCGGGCTGGGAGAACCATGTCTCCGTGGCCCCGGAAAAGTCGGCCTGGGGCCAGGTCTCCCGGAACCGGGCGGAAAACTCTTCCGGCGTGAAGGTCACCAGCGTCTGCCAGCCGGGGACCTCCTCCCCCTCGGGAGAGGACACCGAACGCAGATAGGGCACCTCGGCCCCCCAGACCTCCACCGCGTCCGAGGTGACGCCGGCGGCCGAGGAGAAAAAGAGGGCGTCGATGGGCTCCCCCTCATAGAGGCAGAGAAGGCCGTCGGTCTCCGCCACCGCCCGGGCGATCTTTTCCTCATAAAGCCCGGCGTCCTCCCCCCAGTTCTCCCGGGCCTGCTCCCTCTTCAGGTAGGCCTGGCAGCAGGTGTGGTCCCCGCAGACGTCGGCCTGGGGGTGCTTGTCCACCCCCAGCTTTTTCTGGCGGTAGGCGTAGGTCCGGGCGGCCACGGTCTGGGCCTTCAGGGCCTCAGTCTGGAAGGAGGCAGGCATCTCGGCGGCCACCACCCCCCACAAGTATTCCTTCAGCGTCAGCTCCTCCACCGTGCCCTCCGCCGTCAGAAAACGGAGGGTCTGCCCCTCGTCCCAGCCGGTGACCGGTTTGGCCCCGGTGTCCGGCATCCGGGGCAGGGTAGCCGTGGGGAGGGGATCCGGGCTCTCCCTGGGCGCCCTTTCCCCCGGGAGAAAGAGCAGGGGAAGCAGGAAGGTCATGACCACCAGGGCCAGTCCCACCATCAGGGCCAGCCGGGGCCAGCTCTCGGTCTGCTTGGTTTCCCACCGTCGATCCATCCTGTTCCCTCCCTTCTTTCTGACTATCATACTCCCTTTTTCTGACGGTTTCCAGCGAATCAGGGGAGAAGATTGATTTTTCTCTCCGGGGCAGCCGGGCATATCGTAAAATGTTACATCCTTTTTTAGAATTTTATCCCATCTCCTCCCGAAATTCCCTTGACGCTTTGGTAAAATCGTATATAATAAGAGACAGAGGTTCCTGCTGAACACGCAAACTTTACAATATCAGGAGAAAAGAAAGGGTGGGTACATTGAATCCAGTTATTGAGCAGATCTCCAACATCGGCATCATCCCCGTCATCGCCTTCAACAGCGTGGAGGAAGCCGTGCCCCTGTGCAAGGCGCTGGTGGCGGGCGGCCTTCCCGCCGCCGAGGTCACCTTCCGCACCGCCTGCGCTGAGGAGTGCATCCGCACCATCGCCAAGGAGGTCCCCGAGATGCTGCTGGGCGCCGGCACGGTGCTCACCATCGACCAGGCCGACCGGGCCATGGCCGCCGGCGCCAAGTTCATCGTGGCCCCGGGCTACGATCCCCAGGTCACTCAGCACGTCATCGACAAGGGGGGCATCATGATGCCGGGCACCGCCTCGGCCGGTGAGATGCAGCAGGCCATGAACCAGGGCTGCGAGGCCATCAAGTTCTTCCCCGCCGAGGCCAACGGCGGCGTGGGGATGCTGAAAAACATCGGCGCCGCCCTGAAGGGAGCCCGGTGGATGTGCACCGGCGGGGTCAACGCCAAGAATGTCAACGACTACCTGGGCTATGACCAGATCATCGCCGTGGGCGGCACCTGGATGTGCAAGAGCGACATGATCAAGGCCGGAGAGTGGGACAAGATCACCGCCATGTGCAAGGAGGCCGTGAAGACCATGCTGGGCTTCAACCTCCATCACGTGGGCATCAACTGCGGCAGCCCCGAGGAGGCTGAGAAGGTGGCCAAGACCATCGCCGCCCTCTTTGATATGGAGTACAAGCCGGGCAACTCCTCCAACTTCGTGAGCACCTATGTGGAGTGCATGAAGAAGCCCGAGGCCCGGGGGACCAACGGCCACATCGCTATCGGCGCCAACAACGTGGACCGGGCGGTCTACCACCTCTCCCGTCAGGGGGTGGAGTTCATCGAGGAGAGCCGGGTCGCCGACGACAAGGGCACCAAGGCCATCTACATCAAGGGCGAGATCGGCGGGTTTGCTATTCACCTGGTCCGGAAATGATCCAAAATCATATTACATAAGGAGGAACTACCCATGCCCAGAGTCATTACCTTCGGCGAGCTGATGCTCCGTCTCCAGCCCTACAACTACGAGCGCTTCGTCCAGTGCGACCACGTGGAATTCACCTTCGGCGGCGGCGAGGCCAACGTGGCCGTCTCCCTGGCCAACTACGGCCTGGACGCCGCCTACGTCACCAAGCTCCCCACCCACGCCATCGGTCAGGCCGCCGTCAACTCCCTCCGCCGCTACGGCGTGGACACCTCCCTCATCACCCGCGGCGGTGACCGGGTAGGCATCTACTACAATGAGAAGGGCGCCTCCCAGCGGGGCAGCGTGTGCATCTATGACCGGGCCCACTCGGCCATCCAGGAGGCCAAGTCCTCCGACTTCGACTGGGAGAAGATCTTTGAGGGAGCCGACTGGTTCCACTTCACCGGCATCACCCCGGCCCTGGGCCCCAACGTGGTGGAGATCTGCAAGGAGGCCTGCAAGGCTGCCAAGGCCAAGGGGATCAAGATCTCCTGCGACCTCAACTACCGGGGCAAGCTGTGGACCCGGGAGCAGGCCCGGGCCGCCATGACCGAGCTGTGCCAGTACGTGGACGTGTGCATCTCCAACGAGGAGGACGCCAAGGACGTGTTCGGCATCGAGGCCGAGGCAACCGACATTTACGCCGGCAGCCTGAACCATGAAGGCTACAAGTCGGTGGCCAAGCAGCTCCACGACAAGTTCGGCTTCGAGATGGTGGCCATCACCCTGCGGGAGAGCCACTCGGCCTTCGACAACGGCTGGTCTGCCATGCTCTTCAACGCCAAGACCGGGGAGTACTGCTTCTCCAAGAAGTACGACCTGCACATCATCGACCGGGTAGGCGGCGGCGACTCCTTCGGCGGCGGCCTCATCTACTCCCTGCTCACCGGTAAGGACACCCAGGGCGCCGTGGAGTTCGCCGTAGCGGCCTCCGCCCTGAAGCACTCCATCGAGGGCGACTACAACATGGTCACTGTGGCCGAGGTGGAGAAGCTGGCCGGCGGCGACGGTTCCGGCCGGATCCAGAGATAAGCTCTCCCCCCTTTTGCATAAAAAATGGACACCCAGGCGGGTGTCCATTTTTTATGTTCTGGAAATGACTCAGATCCGGGTGTCCCACAGGCCGCAGAAGCTGTCAATGGGGTCCTTGCCCTTGAAGGCCCCGGGGCCTTCCATAAGGGCTTCCACCAGGGCGTCCAGGGTGTAGGGCTTGGAGTCGTAAGCGTTGATGTAGGTCCGCAGCATGGGGGCGTCGGCCAACATGGTGGGAGAGTTGACGCTGATGCCGATGACGGGCAGCTCGTGGACGTACCAGGGGATCTCCCCGCCCCCCTTCAGGCTCATGCCGAAGCTGGGCCGTCCGTTTGCCACGTCAAAGAGGGTGATGACCAGGTCCTGGGCCCCCACGAAATCGGCCACCGAGGACTTGCCCGC
>JAGBDQ010000167.1 GCA_017937415.1 Oscillospiraceae bacterium | reverse complement strand
TTCACTGCCAGAAAACTGGTCCGGTTGGTCTATCGGCTGCTGATGGACAACCGCCTGTATATCCCGCCGGAGGGCTGAGCTGACGCTCGCCGCTCTGACGATTAGGCCCTGTTTCAAAAATTTGCAGGGACAGGGCCTGGGTTGGTGTTGCCTTTTTGATGCTTACATTGCCCTTTTTATCCAATTTCCCTTAAAACTTTTTTGCATCACCTACTTGACTTCATACCATTAGACTTTCGGGTCATCTGCAAGCCATTCTATCACAAATCCCAAGGCTGTCAAGGGAGATTACCCGGTTGCGGCGGACTCATTTCTATGATAAAATAAAAAAAGATAAATTCTTTAATTGCAAAAGTAAGATACGGAAAATAGGGAGAAAACGAAAGTTACAACAGCAGGAAAGCGTGAGATAATAGAGAGGGTATCCTCCTGAGGAAGGAGGAGCGATGAAAGAAGGAGGGAGACATGAAAAGGGGCAACATTTAACATGGACAGACCGACAAGAGATCCAACAGGGGCTGCGGCAAAAACGAAACTTCCGGGAAATAGCAGAGATCATAGGATGTGCGCCGGAAACGGTATCGAAAGAGATACAAAAGCACAGGTATCATAAGGAAGTAGCCAGTTCGCAGAGGGCAAATCGGTGTGGGAAGCGGGACAAATGCCGGCGGCGGAATGTATGTGGAAAAAAGGGGAATAAGAAATGCGTGATACCGTGCAGGGAATGCATCGCATGCAACAAACGGTGTCCGGACTTTGAGGATAAGCCATGCCGGATAGTGGAGAAGGCGCCATATGTGTGTAACGGGTGCCAGAAATCCCGGACATGCTTATTTGATAAGTACTTATATAATGCAGACTGTGCCCACCGGGAGTATGAGGAAACATTGCGGAAGAGCCGGAGGGGGATCAATATGAGCCGGGATGAGATGAATGCATTGGATGCCCTGGTATCTCCACTGATCCGACAAGGGCAACCCATAGCGCCGGTATACAAAGGACCAAGATCTTCTATTGTGATCCCCGCAGGTCTGAACAGAAAGGCAGGATAGAAAAGAGCCATGAATATATCCGCTACGTTCTCCCCAAAGGGACCTCTTTTGACCCTTTGAGCCAGGAAAAAGTATCTTTGATGATGAGCCACATCAACAGCACTGCCAGGCCAAGCTTGCAAAGCAAATGCCCTCTGGATCTGGCCGAGCAGGATCTTGGCACGGATGTATTGGAAAGATTGGGCTTAGCCCATATTCCACCAGATGAAGTCCTTTTGACACCCAAATTATTGAAATGATGTCTGCCACAAATTAAAACAAACCACATCAACAGCAGGAGGATACCAGCCAACAATATGGGTTGGGACCGGAAGTTACTCTTGCAATCAGTATTTTCCGGGCCTGGGATTTTGCGCGCCTATTGGGCCGAACTTTGGCTGTTTTTCCTCTTTCCTCATGCCAAATTCTCAACTTTTCTCCCCTTGTTTTTGGCGTTTTTGCCTCAAACCTGAACTTACTCTTGCAATTTGTCCTGCTTTGTTCCAAAACTGAACTTACTTTTGCATTCAACCCAAAAAGATAAATTTTCTTCCCCATGCGATAAAATGCCCTCCTGGCGCATTTCTTTGTTGACAGGAGTTAAGGAGACATGGCCATGTCCAGCCCATCCGTCAAAACTGAACAGACCCACCGCCCGGACCGGGAAATCCTGGACCGGCTCCTGCTGGCCGTTGGCGCCGGGGACCGGGAAGCCTTGGCGCGCCTTTACGAGGAGACCAGGGGGGCAGTCTATGCTGCCGCCCTGGGCGTTCTGGGGAACCACCATGAAGCCCAGGACGTGACCCAGGAGGCCTTCGTGCGGATCTGGGAGAACGCCCCGGGCTACCGCAGCCAGGGCTCCCCCATGGCATGGATGCTCACCATCACCCGGAATCTGGCCCGTATGTCCCTCCGCAGGGAGGGGAGAAAAGGGGAGCTGTCCCCCGAGGAATGGGAGTCCATCCCGGCGGGGGAGGAGCAGGAGGCCGCCGAGGACCGTATGGCCCTCAGGGAGGCGCTGGCCTCCCTGGACAGCGAGGAGCGGCAGATCATCTTACTCCACGCCGTCTCCGGGCTGAAGCACCGGGAGATCGCGGCTCTGATAGAGCGGCCCTTGTCCACCGTGCTGTCCAGGTATCAAAGAGGACTGAAAAAGCTGAAAAAACAACTGGAAGGAGAGGAACAGCCATGACAGACCAGAAATTGGAGACCCGTCTGGCCCGGGAGTTGGCGCAGGCCGCCCCCAACGATTTGGAAGGGGTCCTCTCCCGCTGCCAGGAGCAGAATGGAAAGGTGATCCCTATGACAAAGACAAAAGCGGCCCGTCCCATCCGTTGGCGGGCATTGATAGCCGCCTGCCTGGCACTGGTGCTGGTGGGCGGAGGAGCGGGGATGTTCTATCAGAACGCCAATGCCGTGACAAGCGTGGTGTCCATCGACGTGAACCCCAGTATTGAGCTGCGGGTCAACAGGGACGGGAAGGTGCTCTCCTGCACCCCCCTCAACGAGGAGGCCCATATTGCCCTGGGCGAGATGAACGACGGCAAAGACCTGGAGGGGGCCAAGCTCACCGTGGCGGTGAACGCCATCGTGGGGGCCCTGGTGCGCCACGGATACCTGGACGGCCTGTCCAGCGCCATTTTGGTATCGGTGGAGGACAGAGACCAGGCCCGGGCCCAGCGCATGGAGGAAGAGCTGCGCTCCACCATCGGGGACCTGCTGGAAGCCCAGGCTCCCAACGCCACCCTGCTGAGCCAGACCCTGACCCAGGAGGCCGGGAATAACGCTTCCGGCAGTCAGGCTGTGGAGCGGGGTTACTCCATCTCCTCGGGCAAGGCCGCCTTGGTGAACCAGATCCTGGCCATGAGCGAAAATACGGAGCCAGACGCATTTGACAAGCTGGCCGCCTTGACGGTGGAGGAGCTGGGCGACCTGCTGGAGACCAATGAGACCCGGATCCCCATTGGAAAGAGCGCCGCCTGCTGGGCGGCCCAGGAGTACGCCGGGACTTTGGTCCTCAGCTCCAATGTGGTGGGGGACGTGGACCCCGAGCTGGATAAGCGGCCTGCTTACTATGAGGTGGAGCTGGTGGTGAGCGGACAGAAGTATGAGTACAAGGTGGACGCCTTTACCGGGGAGGTGATCTCCGGGCAGAACGATATTCTGTTCTTTGTGGATCCCTCGGTCCCCGAGACCTCGCTCAAGCCTGTGACCACCCCCAAGCCTGACGGCCTCATCGGGGAGGAGGCCGCATGGGCCACCGTCTGCACCCATGCCGGGTGTGCTTTGGGGGATCTGAGCTACTCCAAGTGTGAACTGGACTATGAGAACGGCGTGCCCCACTGCTACGAGTTGGAGTTCTGCTGGAACGGGAATCAATATGACTATGAGATCGACTGCTATACCGGCGGAGTGCTGAAGCAAGAGTGGGAGGTCTGCGACGAGGAACACCATATCCATCACGCTTCCTCCGGGAATGTGGGGACCACTGTGCCCCCGGCCGCATCCACCCCTCCGTCCCTCATCGGGGAAAATGCCGCCTGGTCGGCTGTCTGCGGCCACGCGGGCTGCGCCCTGGGGGATCTGAGCTACTCCACCTGTGAGCTGGACTATGAGGACGGCGTGCCCCACTGCTACGAGTTGGAGTTCTGCTGGAACGGAAAACAGTACGAATATGAGATCGACTGCTATGCCGGTACGGTTTTGAAGCACGAGTGGGAGGTCTGCGATGAAGCAGCCAACGGCCATCACGGCGGTACTGTCACCTCCGGGACCGGGACCCTCGTCGGGGAGGACGCCGCCTGGACCGCCGCCTGCGGCCATGTGGGCTGCGGCATGGGGGCCATGAGCTATGCCATCTGTGAGCTGGACCAGGAGGACGGGGTCTACGAGCTGGAGTTCTGCTGGCAGGGGAACCAGTACGAGTGCGAGGTGGACTGCTACACTGGAGCCGTGCTCCAGTGCGAGTGGGAGACCTGCCACAATGGCCTCCACAACTGCGGAGGCGGCGGCCGGCACCACGGCTGGGGCCATCACTGAGCCAAATAGAACCGGGGGCGGGGGAATGAAAATTCCTCCGCCCCTGATTCTTGAAAAAATTTTTGCCCAGTGTTGCGTTTTCCTCTTCTTTTGCGTCTTATAGAGTAGAAAGCTCCAAAGAAGGCTCCAAGGCGTGAGAGGAAAGAAGGAGGGTGCGGTATGAAGCGGAAGGGTGTACTCAGGAGCATGATTTTCGGCCTGTTGGCCGCTGTTATGGTGGGCGTATTCCTGTTTAACCTGAACTTGGTGCTGGGAGATGGATATGACTGGCGCTATCTGGACGAAGCCTTGTTCGGAGGTCTTGGCGCCGCAGTTTCGGTGGCCCTGTTTGTCTGGTCGGTGGTGGATGCGGTAAAGAAGACACGGGAGCCGGAGCCCCAGATCCCCACAGATCAGGAGAAATGGGAGGAAAAGTATCCCAAGCCCGCAGTGGAGCCCCGGGCCGAAAAGCCAAAGGAGAAGCACGGTCCGGGCTATTGGGTCAAGGAGTTTCTGCGCCTGGCGGGGATCCCGGTCCTTCTGATCCTGGCCATCTGGCTGGGCTCCTATTACCTCTTTTTGGGCCCCTTGCAGGAGCGTATGCGGACCAGCGGCAAGGCGGAGATCACGTTGAACGAAGAGAAGAACAAATATGACCTGCGGATCGATGGCGTGGTGGGAACGGTCTACGCGGACAGCGTGGTGGAGGAGGAGCCCGTATCCCTGCTGGGCTACCGGATCCCGGACCGTCCGGAGGGCTATTCCTGGGTCACGAAGGAATTTTACGGCGAAGATGATAAGGGGAATTACACCACACCCACCTACCGGGACGGGGAAGGAAACGAGCTTTGTATCTCGGTGCTGTGTAAGAGCTGGTATCATGGGCACAGCGTGTCTCTGGACGGGGCGATCCACTGGGAGGAGCTGACGGTGAACGACTGCCCCGGAGTACTGGTGGAGTATGAGAGCGGGGCCGTTGAGCTGGCCTGGATCGACGCAAGGCGCACCAATTTCCTCTCCATTCGGGCCGACAGCCTGACCCTGGATCAGATCCAGGCCATGGCCCGGGACTTTGTGTTTATGGAGGACAGCAAATAAGCAAGAATGACCATATCTTTCGGGGCGGGGGAATTTCCCCGCCCCGGATTTTTATCCCCGCTCCCGGTTTTTCTTTCCCAGGGAAGAAAAGGGATTGTTTCTTGGGAGGAAATTTGCTATAATATATGTTAAATTTGTTTGATTTGAGAGTGGGAGAGGTATGAGATACAGACAATGGAATGAACTCTGCCCCGGAGAGGGGGAGCGCCGCCTGCGTGAGGGTGGGATCCCCCCTCTGTGCGCCAAGGTGCTTGCCGCCCGGGGAATGACCGACCCTGAGGAGGCCCGCCGGTTCCTCTATGAGGAGGAACCCCTCCACGATCCCCTGCTGATGAGGGATATGGACAAGGCCGCCCAGCGGCTCCGCCGGGCCATAGAGGCCGGGGAGACCGTGGCGGTCTATGGGGATTATGATGTGGACGGCATTACGGCGGCCAGCCTTTTGACCCTGTTCCTCCGCCGGGAGGGGTGCAGGGTGCTCCCCTATATCCCCAACCGCCTGGAGGAGGGCTACGGCCTGAACCGGGGGGCGGTGGAACGGCTTCGGGACCAGGGAGCCCGGGTCATTGTCACGGTGGACTGCGGTATCACCGCCGTGGAGGAGACACGCTATGCCGAAAGTCTGGGGCTGGAGGTGGTCATTACCGACCACCACGAGTGCAAGGACACCCTGCCCGGTGCCCTGGCGGTGGTGGACCCCCACCGGAGCGATTGCCCCTATCCGTTCAAGCATCTGGCCGGAGTCGGGGTGGCCCTCAAGCTCTGCATGGCCGTCGCCGGACCGGAGAGGACCCATGAGGTGCTGGACACCTACGCCGACCTGGCCGCCCTGGGCACCGTGGCCGATGTGATGATGCTCGCGGATGAGAACCGGACCATCGTCCGCCGGGGGCTTTCCGCCCTGTCCGACACCAAGCTGCCCGGACTGCGGGCTCTTCTCCGGGAGGCGGGGGCCGAGAAAGGGATCTCTTCCACCTCCCTGGGCTATATTCTGGCCCCCCGGATCAATGCCGCCGGGCGCATGGGCTGTTCCCAGGTGGCCCTGGAGCTTCTGCTGACCCAGGATCCGGTCCGGGCTGAGGAGCTTTCCCATGAGCTCTGCCGCCTCAACCGGGAGCGGCAGGAGCTGGAACATGAGATCTTCTCCCAATGCGACAATCTGGTGAACGAGCTGTCCGCCGATCAGCGGGATGCCCTGGTCCTGGCGGGAGACAGCTGGCATCAGGGGGTGGTGGGCATTGTGGCCTCCCGCCTCAGCGAAAAGTATGCCGCCCCCACCTTCATGATCTGCCTGCAGGACGGAAAGGGAAAGGGCTCCTGCCGGTCTTACGGCGGGATCAACCTGTTCCATCTGCTGGAGGGGTGCGCCGACCTGCTGGAGTCCTACGGGGGCCACGAGTTGGCTGCCGGTTTTACCATTTTGGAGGAGAATTTGGAGGAGTTTCGGACGCGGGTCAACTCCCTCGCCCAGACCCTGCGGGGGGAGAACCCGCCTGATGCCTCCCTGACAGTGGACTGTACCCTGGCCGACGCCGCCCTGCTGACTCAGGGGGAGGTGGACAGCCTCTCCCTGCTGGAGCCTTACGGAGTGGGAAATCCCAAGCCCGTGTTCCGCCTGGGGCGGTGCGCTCTGGCCGGGCTGACCCAGGTGGGAGGCGGCAAGCACCTGAAGCTGCGGCTGGACGTAGGGGGAGGGGCCATGGACGCCATTTTCTTCTCGGCCACCGCCCGGGAGCTGGAGGTGGCCAACGCGGACCGGGTGGATGTGTGCTTTTACCCTGTGGTCAACGAGTACCGGGGCTGGAAAACCGTCCAGCTCCAGCTCTGCGACATCCGCCCGGCCCAGACCCGGGCCCAGGCCGAGGAGGAGCTCTTCCGCCGCCTCATGGCGGGGGAGGACCTGACGGCGGAGGAGGCCCGGTCCCTCCTTCCTACCCGGCAGGAGTTCGCCAACCTGTGGCGGTATCTTCACTCCCACGGGAAGGACGGGTATATTGAGGACACGGCCCAGCGTCTGGCCCGGAGTGTGGCCAGGACCTGCGGGCTGCGGGAGGTCTTTATGCGTACCCAGGTCTGTCTGGCGGTGTTCCATGACCGGGGGCTCATCCGCATGGAGCAGACCGCCGACCACCTCCGGATCCACGTGCTGGAGCGGGAGGGCAAGGTGGACTTGGAGCAGGCCGCGCTGATGGTCCGCCTGCATCATATGGCGGCGGGGGACCAATGAGCCTGAAAGGAGGGGAAGAGGATGGACGAACAGATCGTAAAACAATATGAGGCCCTGGAGAAGCAGATCCTGGGCTACAATCCGGGGATCGACGTCCAGCGTCTGCGGGACGCCTTCACCTTTGCCTACGGATCCCACGACGGGCAGAAGCGGAAAAGCGGGGAGCCCTATATCATTCACCCCATTGCGGTGGCTCAGATCGTGGCCGAGCTGGAGCTTGACCCGGACTCCATCATCGCCGCCCTGCTCCACGACGTGATCGAGGACACCCCGGCCACCTATGAGGACGTGGCCAAGCGGTTCGGGGAGAGCGTGGCCATCCTGGTGGAGGGGGTCACCAAGCTGACCCGGATGCAGTACGTCACCAAGGAAGAGGAGCAGATGGAGAACCTGCGGAAGATGCTCATGGCCATGAGCCGTGACATTCGGGTGATCCTCATTAAGATCTGCGACCGGCTCCACAATATGCGCACCATGGAGTACCAGTCCCCCCAGAAGCAGCGGGAGAAGTCCCGGGAGACCATGGAGATCTATGCCCCCATCGCCCACCGCCTTGGTATGCAGCGCATCAAGTGGGAGCTGGAGGACACCTCCCTGCGGTATCTGGACCCCATCGGGTACCAGGAGATCAATCAGGAGCTGAAAAAGCGTTCGGCCGCCCATGAGGCCTTTATGGAGAGCGTGCAGGAGAAGATCACCGCCCGCATGGCCGAGGAGAAGGTGGAGTGCAAGGTCTACGGCCGGGTGAAGCACGTTTACTCCATCTACCGGAAGATGTACACCCAGAACAAGACCCTGGATGAAATTTTTGACCTTTACGCCTTCCGGGTCATCGTCTCCGATGTGCCCACCTGCTACAATGTACTGGGCTGCATTCACGATATGTTCAACCCGGTGCTGGGCCGGTTCAAGGACTATATCTCCACCCCCAAGCCCAACGGCTATCAATCCCTTCATACCACGGTCATCGGCCGGGAGGGTATCCCCTTTGAGGTCCAGATCCGTACCCAGGAGATGCACAACACCGCGGAATACGGCATTGCCGCCCACTGGAAGTATAAGCAGGGCATGGGCAACCAGAAGCTGGGCACCGAGGAGACCTTCGAATGGGTCCGCAAGCTGCTGGAAAGTCAGCAGGACACCGACCCGGACGAGTTTATCAGCACATTGTAGGTGGACCTCTTTGCCGACGAGATCTTTGTCTTCACCCCCCAGGGGGATGTGAAGAG
>JAGBDQ010000166.1 GCA_017937415.1 Oscillospiraceae bacterium | reverse complement strand
GTCCCTATTATACTCAAATATCTTTTCTATTGCAAGGGTTTGGCGCCATTTCCTTCAGCAGATCCGCAAGCTGGTTGGGTGAGCCGGTGGCCGTGATCCGGGCCATAACCCCCTCCTGCCGGTAGCGGAAGCTGAGCCCTTCCCCATTCAATGCCAGCAGTCTCTCCCGAAGACCCTCCTCCCCATCAGGCCCTATTGGGAGGTCCAGGATCACACAGGCGGCAGGAGCCGCCTTTTTCTTTTGGGAGAGAAAGTCCAGCACGATCCCCTGATCCTTGGCCCGAATGCTCCGCTCCACCTCCGGGTGGGAGATCAGGGCCACGAACTGCTCCGCAGTAAACCGCCACCCGGCGGCTGTCTTCTCCCCCTTCAGCAGCCCCCGGCGCAGATACTCCCGGATGGTGCGGGGATTCAGTCCGGTCATAAGGGCTACATCACCCACCGTGTAAATTCCTTTTCCGCTTTCGTATTTTCCGTCCAAAAGCCTGTAACCTCCTCTCCATTCCATACAAGGACCGTGGGGCCCAAAAGTTGGATGGTCTCCCCTCCGCCTCTGTTCTTCAAAACCCAGAAATGACTGCCGTATAGCTTATCCTCCAGAAGCCATAGATTCATAGGGTCATAGCCTGTGATGGTAAAATGTCCCGGCCGGTATTGAGGTCCCCTGTCGAAAAATGACGAGAGGACTGTTTCCCGGCTTTTCCGCTGTTCCTCCAGCAAAGCCTCTCCCTGGGGGAATGGTTGGACCGTCCCCACCGCTCCGGGCAAGAGCTTATCTTTCAGCAGCTCACAGACTGGCCGTTTCTCCTCTCCGATTTCGTGGAAAAGGGACAGCCCCGCCTTTTGAGCTCCCAGCAAAAGAAGTGTGCCGGTATAGTAAGCCAGCCGCCGAGGGTCCAACAGCAGAGCCGAAGGCTCAACCAAACTTTTCTCATAGGCTTTCAGCCGCCCGGCGTATTTCTCCCTATCGAGGGCATTCAGTGTCCTTCCCCCCACATACTCCGCTATGCCCTCTACGGTCTCTGCCCAATACTCCTGAGGGCAGGACCGACCGGACAGGGTCTCCCTTTTCTTCCGCAGGGCCAGAAAACGGGCCAGATGGCCCCTGCTTTTCTCCCGGTCCTGTTCCTCCACCGCACGGATCAGTTCCCGGTTTTCCTCCCGCTTCACTGCCAAAAGGCTGCTCTCCATCGGGTCAGTGAGGGCGGCAAGATCATTTGGAAAGCGGCTTTCCCCCCGCTTCATCTGAAACACATGGAAGAGCTCATGGGCCATGTTGGCGGTCAGAAGGTCCAGGTCCTCCTCGTCCGTTTCGGTCACACCCCATATCGCTACCATTTTCCCTTCCCAGGCCACCGCCGTGTTGCCCCGGAACTCCTTCGGGCGGGGAAAAAGCCCCTGCCCCATAGTTGCCTGGCAGGCGTTGTAGAGGGCAAATTCTCCCCAGGTAAGGCCAGGCCACAGGGCCCCGGGGTCAATGCTCTGCAGCCGCCGGGCTACCTCCCGGTATGTATACTCCAAGTCCATACAGACTCCTCCCTTCCCTCTCATCTTACTGGCCAGAAAAGGAAAGGTCAATATGCGGTTTTGCTCCTTTTTCATTCTCAAATCTTTTGATGGGGCCAAAAAGGGACGGCCTGCGGCCGTCCCTTTTGAAGGTCATCTTGACTTTTGGCTTACTCTTCGGCCTCCGGTTTCTCTGCGGCTTTTTTCTTTTCCGCCTTTTCCGCCTCTGCCTTCTCCTCGGCCTCCTCTTCCTCCTCCGCTTCCTTTTTCTTCTTTCGCTTCAGCTTGGAGAGGATGGTACACAGGATAATGCTCACCTCATAAAGGCCGATCATGGGGACGGCCACCATGATCTGAGAGACAATATCCGGCGGCGTGATCACAGCGGCCACAAAGAAGATGATGACGATGACGAACCGGCGGCCCTTCTTCATCCACTCCACCTTTACAAGCCCCAGTTGGGTGAGCATCACCGACAGGACCGGCAGCTCAAACACGATACCGAAGATCATGAACATGGTGAGCAGGAAGGTGATGTAGTTGGCCACCGTGATGGAGGCGGCGATCTCGGTGCCGGCACTCACCCCAATGAGGAACTCCAGCATAAAGGGGAGCATGATCCTGTAGGCAAAATAGACGCCCACCAGGAAGCAGAGAAGCCCAAAGGTCACCGCCAGCACAAAGACCAGGTTCTCCTTCTTTTTCAGCCCCGGGCGCACAAAGGCCCAGATCTGATAGAGCAGGACCGGAAAGGTAATGCAGACCGAGGCCAGCAGGGAGATGGAGAAATGCTGCATGAGCAGCTCCTGGGGCGCCACATAGATGTACTGATAGCCATATGCCTTGCCCATATCCGTGAGGAACTCCACCAAATCGGGCGCATAGTTGAGACACACCAGAAAGGCGGCCACCAGGCAGACTATGCAGACGGCCACACGGTTGCGCAACTCCTTCAGATGGCCCGACAGGGCCATCTGGTCCTTGTTTTCCGACTTCTTCTTGCGCTTTGCCATTGTTTACTCTTCCCAGGGCTCCTCAGTCTTCTTGGCCTTCTTCTCGGCCTTCTCGGCCTTGGGCTCATCGTCCTCCTCATCAGAGGCCATGCCGGCCCGCAGGTTCTTCACGCTCTTACCGATCATCTTGGCCAGCTTGGGGATCTGGGTGGGCCCAAAAATGAGCACGACCACGAGCAGAATGATGATCAGTTCGGTAGTTCCCAGTTTCATTTCAGTATCCTCCTAAAATTTTTATGTGTTGACTGGCGCTCCGCGCCAAAGGGACAGATGTACTTGCTCAGGCTTCCCCGTCCTTGACCTCCTGGGTCGCGGCGGCCACCGCGTCATCGTTCTCCGGCTCTCCGGCAGGCGCCTCGGTCTTCGGCTCCTCCGCTTTTGCCTCTCCGGCAGGGCCCTCCGCAGGTTCTTCTTTGACTGCCTCCTCCGGGGTCTCCCCGGAAGCCTCCCCGGTTTCAGCGGGAGCGCTCTCCTTCCCGGGCTCCTTCTTCTCCGTCTTGGCGGGCTTGGTCAGGTCGTCAAAGGATTTTTTGATCTCATTGACGCTGCCTGTGACCTCATCTTTCAATTCGGTGATAGGCTCCATGGCCTCCTTCAGGGGTCTCTGGGCCTCCTCCAGGGGCTCGATCACGCTCTCCCGGATCTCTTTTGTGGCCTCGTCGGAGAACTTGCGGAACTCCCGCAGGCCTTCCCCTAACTTCCGGGCAAAGGAGGGAAGTTTGTCAGGGCCAATGGCGAACAGGGCCACCACCAGGATCAGAATAAGTTCCGTCATGCCAATATGCAATTTGTTTTCCCCCTTTCTTCGCCCCAAAGGGACGTTTTGGGTTCTCCTGTCAAATCAATATCTT
>JAGBDQ010000013.1 GCA_017937415.1 Oscillospiraceae bacterium | reverse complement strand
TTACGGCTGCGCCGGGCACTGCTTGCCCGTGTGGTCGATGGTGTAGTCCACGTTGTACTCTCCGGGCAGGATCAGCTCCGAGATGGGCACAAAGGTGTAACCCTCCTGCAAAAGGGTCTCCAGAATGGTGGGCAGGGCCTCGGGGGTGTGCTTGGCGGCGTTGTGGAACAGCACGATGGAGCCCGCCTGCACCTTGGAGGTCACCCGCTTGGTGATCTCGGCCGCGGAGAGGTCCTTCCAGTCCAGAGAATCCACGTCCCACTGTATGGGCTCCATGCCGATGGCGCGGATGGCGGTGATGACCTTGTCGTCATACTCTCCGTAAGGGGGGCGGATCAGGGTGGGACGCACCCCGGTCACCGCCTCTATTTTGTCGTTGCAGGCGTTCAGATCGGCCGCAATCTGTTCCCGGGAAAGCTGGGAGAGATGGTCGTGCTCGTTGGAATGGTTCATCACCTCATGCCCCGCGTCCGAGAGGGCCTTTACCGACTCGGGATATTTGTCCACCCACTGTCCCACCACAAAGAAGGTGGCCTTCACGTTGTACTTGCCCAGAATGTCGATGAGCTGTTGGGTATCCTCGTTGCCCCAGGGTGATGTAATAATACGGTCATTGGCGCCCAAGGGTTTGAAGGGCGCCAATGACCGTATTTTTCTTTTCTCGATTATATCATAAAGGGCAAGATTTGTCAAAGCTCATTTGAGAGTTATTATCTACCTGCTTTTTTAATCTTTTCCCCGGTACCCATACCGCTCTGCGTTGCCCAGCAAATACAAAAACGCAAAAGCCGGGATGCGAATGAGCTCTTTTCCGCTGGGAGTATGATGCGTCCCATAATCATCTGCCCGTTTTGTAATGATAATACCGGCACTGGCCTGGTCGGAAAGCTCAATAATAGCATCAGTGTTGGGAACGGGAGCCTGCTCCCGATATTTGACCTCGATCAGAATGTTTTTGATATTGGGATAATCCACAACAATGTCAATTTCATTCCCTGACCGTCCACCCCGATAGTAACCTACCCGTGTAGCCTGCTGATAATAGAAAGCCGCCACATGCTTATAGACAGCAGTTTCCACCATCTTTCCCAATTCGATGGGATTGGTCAGCACATCATCATCCATCAAAACCGCATTGCGGATGGCTGCATCGGCAATATAGATCTTCGGCTGGGATTTCAGCACCTTCCGCCCAGCCATTTCCACCGGCCAGCTCTGATAAATGAGATTAGCACTTTCCAAATAGTTAATATAGTTTTCTACCGTGGGCCGGGAAACACCCTCCAGCTCTTTTGCTAAGGCAGAGAAAGAAACAATGTTGGAGGATACGTTGCACAGATATAAAAAGATCCGCTCTAACTCCGTGGCGCTGCGGATGTTATAGAGGGAGGGCAGGTCACGCTTCAAGACCTTGTCTACCACATCCTCCCGCATGATCTGCTGTGCCATGAGATCGTTGGAGGCCAAGGCCAACTCCGGAAAACCGCCCACTTGCAGATAACGCGTGAAGTGGTTCTGGACCGGCTCTAATTTCAGCATGATGGATGCCCGCTCGGCCTGGGTCATACGCTGAAAAGCTGTGGGGCGAATACTGGGGCCTAAATCCGGGACATTTACCCCAATCAAAGAGCAATACTCAAAAAAGGAAAGGGTGGGAACGGGAATAATGCTCCAGCGGCCGGCGCCGCTCTCCGTACTTCCCTTCATCAATGCTGGGCTTGCCGAGCCGGTAGCGATCATACGGGTTTCGGGCTGCATATCATAGATGGTTTTCAGCCACTTGTCCCAGTCGGCAACATATTGGATCTCATCAAAAAAATAAAAAACATTTTGATCCGGGCAAATATTCTCGTGGTAACACTCCAAAATGTCATTGAAATTACTGAGCTTCAGCATGGGGTGATCCAGAGAAATAAATACGATACGCTGCGGTGGAATCTTGCGCTTCAAAAGTGTATCGATCATTTGATATTGAATGGTTGTCTTTCCTACCCGGCGTGTGCCGGTAAGAACAACAGTTCGCCGCAGATCGGTCTGATCTATCCGCTTCATTGCCTCATAATACGCAAAACGGCGGTAATCCTTTGTGAAGTCCGGGTGAACGCTCCCCGTTGCCCACCAAGGGTTAAAGGCTTTGAGCACTTTTAAGATCTGGCTTTTCGTTGTGATGGCCATATTTCTCACCTCATGTATGATTCTACGCCATATTTTCCATTTTGTCAATCTATAATATAAATATACTTTAATTATATGCAAGAAAAAAGAAGATGTTGATTGGAACAAAGGCAACATACCGCTACCAAACGATAGCGGTATGTTGCCTCACAGCTTTGGCGCATCCTGATTGCTCCAGAAACCCAGATCATCCGAGAAATTGTATGTAATCTCCACGTGATCCTCATAGACCAGGATCTCTTTGATGGTCTCAGCTACGGTAGCCCGGTCAAGACAGGTCAGCCTTCCCAGTTTGAGCAATTCCGCGATCCAGGGGGATTCATCCGGGGTATCCTCCTGAGCTTGCAGATGCTCCAGTTGGGCACTCAGCCGTTCTTCCTGCCCTTGGTAGTCTTCCCGATAACGCAGATAGTCCTCTTTGCTGATAAGCCCATCCTTGTAGTCCTCGTATGCTTCCTTCCTCAGCCGCCGGACCCGATTCAAATTTCCCTGTATGCGATCCAATTCGGCTCCGCGGTCTGGGGCCCTTGGAGCTGCTTGAGCTTCTTGGGCCAAGCTGTGAAGGTCCTCCACAGAAGCGATAATTTTGTTGAGATCCTCCAGGATCAGCTGCTCCAGGTCCCGGTGGGCGATCCCGTGCCGGGTACAGACACTGGGACCATAGCGCTTGTAGGAGCCGCAGCAATAATAGATACCGCCCGGATGGTTGGTTTTGCTCATGGCTCGTCCACAATCGCCGCAGCGGAGAAACCCCGCAAAAGGGCTTATATTTTGCTCAAAGCTCAGGGTGCGGGTATCTCTCTGTAAAAGGGATTGCACGCGCTCCCACTGATCCGGTTCGATAATGGCTTCGTGGGTCCCTTCCACCACCGTCCACTGCTCCCGGGGGAGTTGCTTTGCCTTTCCGTGCATTCCCTGCCGGGGCGCGCGGCCCTGCTCCATCCGCCCGGCGTACATCTGATTCTTCAGGATGCGGTGGATGGTGGCATAGGTCCAATAGGAAGTCCCGCCAAGCCTCTGTCCGTTGTGGTACTTGTCTCCGTTGAGCCTCTTATACTCGCTGGGGCAAGGAATATTCTCTCCATTTAACAGCTTTGCAATCCGTATTTTCCCCATACCCTGCTCAAAAAGAGTAAAGATCCGGCGGACGACAGCGGCGGCTGGAGGGTCAATGAGGAGCCTGTTGTGATCCTCGGGATCTTTCCGATACCCGTAGGAGGCGAAGG
>JAGBDQ010000165.1 GCA_017937415.1 Oscillospiraceae bacterium | reverse complement strand
GTTACAGACCCGCTATACTAAAACCACAGTGGAGCGAAATGGAGCAAAATACCATAAAAGACCATTCAAGTGGGGGGTGAGGGCATGACAGGGACCTATGAGCATTCCATCGACGCCAAGGGCCGTCTGTTCATTCCCTCCAAGCTCCGGGAAGAATTGGGCTTGTCCTTCTACCTGGCCATGGGTGTGGACGCCTGCCTTGCCATCTACCCCCAGGAGACCTGGAACCGCTTCACCGAGAAGTTCGCCTCCCTGCCCATGACCCAGTCCAGGGCCATGCGGACCCTGTTCGCCAACGCCACCAAGTGCGAGCTGGACAGCCAGGGCCGCATCGTGGTGCCCCTGAAGCTGCGCCAGTATGCCGCCTTGGACAAGGATGTGGTCATCATCGGGGTCAACGACCGGGCGGAGATCTGGTCCGCCGAGACCTGGAACGCCCAGGAGGAGGAAGAGATGACTCCCGAGAAGATGTCCGCCTGCATGGAAGCCCTTGGGTTCTAAGGCCATGGAGGAGCAGTATTCCCACCGTCCGGTGCTGCTGGACGAGTGCATCCAGGGCCTGAACATCCGCCCCGACGGGATCTATGTGGACGGCACTCTGGGCCGGGCGGGACACTCTTGTGAAATCGCCAAACGGCTCACCACCGGTCACCTTTACTGTATCGACCGGGACATGGCCGCCATTGAGGCGGCCGGGGAGAAGCTGAAGCCCTGGAGCGACCGGGTGACCCTTCTTCACGGGAACTTCACCGATCTGGACCGGCTTTTGACCCAGGCGGGAGCCCCTGCCGCCCATGGGATGCTGTTCGACCTGGGGGTATCCTCCCCTCAACTGGACGACCCGGCAAGAGGCTTTTCCTATATGCACGATGCGCCTTTGGATATGCGGATGGACCAAAGTCAACCCCTGACGGCCCGGGCGGTGGTCAACGAGTGGCCCCAAGAGGAGCTGCGGCGCATCCTCTCCCAGTATGGGGAGGAGCGGTACGCCCCCGCCATCGCGGGCGCCATCGTCCGGGCCAGGGGACAAGCCCCCATCGAGACCACCTTTGCGCTGGTGGAGGTCATCCGCTCAGCCATGCCGGCTGCCGCCCTGCGGGAAAAGCAGCACCCGGCCAAGCGGAGCTTCCAGGCCATCCGCATCGCCGTCAATGACGAGCTCACCGCCGCTGAAAAAGTGATCCGGCAAGCCAGCGACCATCTCTCTCCCGGGGGAAGGCTGTGCATCATCACCTTCCACTCCCTGGAGGACCGGATCGTGAAAAACGGCTTTGCCCAGGAGGCGAAGGGCTGTACCTGCCCCCCTGATTTCCCCGTCTGCGTCTGCGGGAAGAAACCCCGGATGAAGCTGGTAAACAAAAAACCCATTCTGCCAACAGAAAAAGAGATAGAAGAGAATCCCCGCTCCCGCAGCGCCAAGCTGCGGATCGCCGAAAAGCTCTGACCCTACCTTCCATATCCACCGCTACAGAAAGGACATGACACCATGGCAGCTGCGGCAAGACAAAAAAATTTCGATCCATACAGAAACGTAGGCTACGCCTATGAAGGCTCGGCTGCCCGGGTCCTGGAGCAGGAGGAGGTCCTCCAGCCCCGCACCCAGCCCCGGGTCCGTCCCCGTCACGCCCAGCTGGAGCGTCCCAAGGTGGAGGTCCGGCCGGCGGGGAAGCTGTCCCTGTTTGCCGTCACCGGCTTCGCCGCTGTGGCGGTGATGGCGGTGATGATCCTGATGAGCGTGGTGCAGCTCACCAGCCTGTCTGACCAGGTGGTGGCCATGGAGTCTCAGATCGCCCAGCTCAAGCGGGAGGAGACCACCCTGACGGCCCGGTACGAGATGGCCTATGACCTGGGAGCCATTGAGAGCGCGGTCACGGCCGAGGGCACTATGAGCCGTCCCCAGCCGGGACAGACCATCTATGTGGACCTGACCGAGCCCGACAACGTGGTCCTCTATCAACAGGAGGAGACTTCCCTGGGCTTTTTTGAGCAGGTGGAGGAATGGATCGGAAATATTCTGGCATATTTCGGATAAAAGCCCATAAATTGGGTGATACAAGGAACCGAAGGGGCCGCGATCTGGGCCCGGAGCGAAAGGAGTGAGGGCGTAAGAAAAAAGTTTCTTACGCCCTTATGTTTTGGAAAGGAGGGAGCAGCGTGGCACAGAAGGAGAACAGGGAGCGCCGGGACCAGGACCGCCGCAGGCAAGTGGACCGGAAGCTCAACCGGACCATTCTGTACCGCACGGTCCTCCTGATGGTCCTTTGCGGGATCCTCATCTTCATCCCTCTCTTCTATACCCTCTGGACCATTCAGGTCCGGGATCACGAGTTTTACCAGAACCGGGCCATCCAGCAGCAGACCCGGGACAACGCTGTGGCGGCCAACCGGGGCAAGATCCTGGATGCCAACGGCAACGTGCTGGCCTCCTCAGGCACCGTATATGATGTGATCATCTCCCCCGGGGACTTCCGTACCCTCCAGGAAAACTGGGACAAGAGCTTTACGGACAAGGACACCGGGGCGGTCCTCACGGAGAAACGGGGCTACTATCCCCGTCCGGAGGCCGACACGGTGGCCGCCGCCCTGGCTGAGATCCTGAACGCGGACTATGAAAAGATCCGGGCATACTTTGATAAGAACAGCAAGTACGAGCTGGCCGCCTCCCGCATGGAGCGGGAAGTGGCTCAGAAGGTGTGGGAGCTCATCAGCGAGATGCACCTGTCCAACAGCGTTTACACCAACCCCACCACCAAGCGGTATTATTCCTACGGCTCCCTGGCAGCTCAGGTCATCGGCTGGTTCAATCCCAACCTGGGGGAGGGCGCTTACGGCCTGGAGGCCATGTATGAGGAGGAGCTGGCCGGCCAGGTAGGCCGGGTGGTCACCGCCAAGAAGGGGGACGGCACCGAGATGCGGTACTCCTTCCAGGATTATTACGACGCCACCGACGGGGAAACCATCACCCTTACCATCGACACCTCCATTCAGTATTACTGCGAGCGGATCTTGGAGAAGGGCATCGAGATGTTTGAGGTCCAGGACGGGGGCTTTGCCATCGCCATGGACCCCAAGACCGGAAAAATTCTGGCCTGGGCCAACTCCCCCACTTACGATCTGAACACCCCCTGGACGGTGAGCGACCCGGTGCTCAGCCAGTATCTGGAGACTGTCCAGGCCACCCTGAATGAGAAGGGGGAGCTGACCGAGGAGGAGAAAACGGCGGCTTATAACACGGCCCTGAGTCAGATGCAGAACCGCCAGTGGCGGAACCGGACCATCAACGACTCCTACGAGCCCGGCTCCACCTTCAAGTCCATCGTGCTGGCGGCGGCCTTGGAGGAGGGCGTGATCAGCGAGGCCAATACCTTCTATTGCAGCGGCTCCTATACCCTGGAAGGCGCAGAAAAGTCTATCGGCTGCTCCAAAAGGACCGGTCATGGCAGCCAGACCCTGACCCAGGCGGTCCAGAACTCCTGCAACCCGGCTTTCATTATGATCGGCCAGGCATTGGGGGCCGAGAAGTTCTATGACTATCTGGAGGATTTTGGCTTTTTGAATAAGACGGGCATTGATATGCAGGGCGAGGGCAGGAGTATCATCTGGCCCAGAAGTGAGTTTACCGCCCCCAGTACCAAGCAGAACGCCTATCTGGCCACCGCCTCCTTCGGCCAGCGGCTTCAGGTCACCCCCATCCAGCTCATTACGGCCGCCTCGGCGGTGGTGAACGGGGGACACCTGATGGAGCCCTATGTGGTGGACTCCATTACCGACGCCGACGGCAACATCATCCAGCAGAACGAGCCCACCGAGGTCCGTCAGGTCATCAGCGAGGAGACCAGCGCGCGCTGCCGGGCCATTTTAGAGAAGGTGGTGGACGGCGGCACCGGCAAGCGGGCCTTTGTCCCCGGCTACCGCATCGGCGGCAAGACCGGCTCTTCTGAGACGGTCTACACAGGGGAGGACCCCATTGCCACCCGCGGCGACAATTATACCATCGTCTCCTTCCTCAGCTTTGCCCCCGCCGACGATCCCCAGGTGGTGCTCCTCCTGGCCTTCAACGCCCCCAAGCCCTCCAGCCCGGGCAGCACCTCCACCGCCGGAGGTTATTACATCTCGGGCGGCAACATGGCCGGCCGTCTGTCCGGAGAGCTGATGGAGGACATTTTGGAGTACATGGGCATCGAAAAGGTCTACACGGAGGACCAGCGGGCCTTCATTGACGTCACCGTGCCCAACGTGCTGAACCAGACCGCCCAGATCGGCACCGAAGCCATCAAGGGCGCCGGCTTTACCGTCCGCACAGTGGGCGAGGGGGACACGGTCACCGGCCAGATCCCGGCGGGCGGCGCGGTGATCCCCAGCGGCAGCCAGGTGGTCATTTACCTGGGGGAGGAGAAGCCCACCGGCTTGGTGAGCGTCCCCAGCCTTTGGGGCAAGACGGCCGCTCAGGCCCAGGAGATCCTGTCCAAGAGCGGACTGTATCTGCGGGTGGACGGCTCCAGCCGCTACCTGTCCTCCAGCGCCACCGTGGCCAGCCAGTCGGTCCTGTCGGGGACCCAGGTGGAGCGGGGCACCGTCATCGAGTGCCAATTTACGGATAACACTATGGTTGATTAAAAGAAGCGCGGAGCGTGACAAGAAAGCGAGGTGTTCCTATGCGCCTGAGCGAGCTGTTAAAGGGGACCGGATACGCCGGGACTCTCCGGGAGGATCCCGAGATCACCGGCATCTCCTCCAATACCGCCACCCTGAAGCCGGGGGAGCTGTTTGTGGCCCTCCGGGGCTACAGGACCGATGGCCACAGCTATATCCCCCAGGCCCGGGAAAAGGGGGCCGCCGCCGTTTTGGGGGAGGAGGGGGAGAACGTCCTCCTGGTCCCTGACAGCCGGGCCGCCCTGGCTGTTCTGGCGGCAAACTGGTTTGGACACCCGGCCAGGGAGCTGACCATGATCGGTGTTACGGGCACCAACGGCAAGACCACCACCACCACCCTTCTCTGGGGGATGCTCCACGCCGCCCTGGGGACCAAGATCGGGCTCATCGGTACCAACGAGAACCGCATCGGGGAGGAGGTCCTGCCCACCGAGCGCACCACCCCGGACATTTTTGAGCTCCAGAAGCTTCTGCGGCAGATGGCCGACGCGGGCTGTACCCACGTGGTCATGGAGGTCTCCTCCCACGCCCTCTGTCTCCACCGGGTGGACGGGATCCAATTTGCCGTAGGAGCCTTCTCCAACCTGACTCAGGATCATCTGGACTTTCATAAGACCATGGAGGCCTATCGGGAGGCCAAGGGGAGGCTCTTCGCCCAGAGCGATGTGGCCGTTCTCAACTGGGACGACGAGGCCGGCCGGTACTACGCCAAAACCGCCCCCTGTCCGGCGCTCACCTACGCCTGGAGCCGCCCGGGGGCCGACCTGACCGCCGCCGATGTCCGCCTGCTCCCCGACCGGGTGGAGTTTGACGCCGGGGTGGGGGAGGAGAAGGTCCATGTCCGCCTGGGGATCCCGGGAGGCTTTTCGGTCTATAACGCCCTGTGCGCCTTAAGCTGTGCCCACGCCCTGGGGATCCCGCTGGAGAAGGCGGGGGAGGCTCTTGCCGCCGCCCCGGGGGTCAAGGGGCGCATGGAGGTGGTGCCCACCCCGGGCAAGGGCACCGTGCTCATCGACTACGCCCACACCCCGGACGCCCTGGAGAACGCCCTGACCGCCCTCCGGGACTTCACCCCGGGACGGCTCATCTGCCTTTTTGGCTGCGGCGGGGACCGGGACAGGACCAAGCGGCCCATCATGGGCGCTCTGGCCGCCGAGCTCTCCGACCTGTGTGTGGTCACTTCGGATAATCCCCGGAGCGAGGAGCCTTTGGCTATTATGGAGGATATTCTCTCCGGCATGGAGGGAACAGACACCCCCAAGCTGGTGGAGCCAGACCGGGAGAAGGCCATCGCCGCCGCCCTGGACCTGCTGGAGGAGGGGGATGTGCTCCTTTTGGCGGGCAAGGGCCACGAGACCTATCAGGAGGTCAACGGGGTGAAGCGCCATATGGACGAGCGGGAGATCGTGGCCCGTCACTTCCAATAAGACTTGCTTTCGACGAAAAAATGTGGTATGATTCCCACCTGTTCAAGAAAAAGGATGCTTTTTTTAGAAAAAAGCTGGAGGTCAAAAGGATATGTACAGTTTTGAAGAAGTGGTGGTAGAGATCCTGTTTGTGACGGCGGTGAGCTTTGTCCTCACTGTGGTTTTTGGCAAACTGCTGATCCCCGCCCTGCGGGCCCTTCACGCCGGCCAGTCCATCAAGGAGATCGGTCCCACCTGGCATATGTCCAAGCAGGGCACCCCCACTATGGGCGGACTCATGTTCATTGCCGCCCTGGCTGTGGTGGTCCTGCTCCTGGACTGGAAATACGTTGCCGGGGGGAACCGGGGCGGACTCTATGTGTTCCTCTTTTCCCTGGTCTTCGGGGCCATCGGCTTCATTGACGATTACATGAAGGTGGTCCACCATCAGAATACCGGCCTTACCGCCGGGTGGAAGTTCCTGCTCCAGCTCTCAGCCGCCATTTTGATGACTGTGCTCCTGCGGTATGAGGGCTACCTCTCCCCCAACCTCTACGTCCCCTTCTTTGACGTGTCCATCCCCCTGCCCTGGCCGGTGTATATGGCCTTCGCCGCCTTCGTTATGGTAGGGTGTGTCAACGCGGTGAACATCACCGACGGCCTGGACGGCCTTTCCTCCTCGGTGACTGTGCCGGTGGCGCTGTTTTTTGCCCTCATCACCGGACTGTGGCAGCAGTGGAGCGCTCTGGCTCCCCTGACCCACTTTTCCGCCGCCCTGCTGGGGGGCCTGCTGGGCTTCCTGGTGTATAACCACTATCCCGCCAAGGTGTTCATGGGGGACACCGGCTCCCTCTTCCTGGGGGGTGCTGTGTGCGGCCTGGCCTTTGCGGCCGATATGCCCCTGATCCTGATCCTGGTGGGGATCATCTATATTGCCGAGACCCTCTCCGACATTCTTCAGGTGACCTATTTCAAGCTCACCAAGCGGAAAACAGGGAAGGGAAAGCGGCTGTTCAAAATGGCCCCCCTCCACCATCACTTTGAGATGTGCGGCTGGAAGGAGGCCAAGGTGGTGGCCGTGTTCTCCCTGATCTCGGCCCTCTTCTGCATTTTGGCCTGGTTTGCCGTGTCGGGCCGCTATCTGGTCTGAACGGGAAAAAACTCTGATTTTTGAAAGGAAGGTGGGGGAGTCGTGCCTCTTCTGAAGCGGGATCTCACCATGGAACAGCAGCTGGCCCGGGCCCCCCTGGACCTTCCCTTTCTGACCCTTGTGGTGCTGTTGACCACCATCGGGGTCATTGCGGTCTTCTCCGCCTCCTACGCCACCGCGGTCCATGAAAACCACGCGGCCACCTACTACTTTATCCGGCAGGCCATCTTTGCCGTGGGCGGAGTGGCCGCCATGTACGTGATCTCCCGGGTCAACTACCAGCAGCTCCGCTGGATGTCGGTGTTTGTGCTGGGGGCCGCCCTGATTTTGCTGGTGCTGGTGCTGATTCCCGGCTTCCACACGGTCCGGAATGACGGGGTGCGCCGGTGGATCCGGGGCATCGGCCCTATTCCGGCCTTCCAGCCCTCCGAGGTGGCCAAATTGGGCGTCATTCTCTACTTTGCCGCCCGGATGTCCAAGCGGGAGACCGAAAAGAAGCGGAGCTTTGACACCAAGACCCTCCAGGGCCGGCTCCTCCGGTTTGCCGACAACATCGGCCTTTTGGAGCTGCTGCCCTACGGGGTCATTCTGGGGATCATCATGATTTTGATGAAGCAGGAGCCCCATATGTCCGGCATGATCCTGATCCTGGCCGGCGCCGCCGCCATTCTTTTTGCCGGCGGGGTGAGCTGGGGCTGGATCATTTCAGGGGGCGTGGTGGTGATCGGAGCCATCATCCTGATGATCAGCGGCTCGGGCTACCAGTCGGGACGGATCGCCATCTGGCGGGATCCCTGGTCAGACCCGGGGGACAAAGGCTTCCAGATCATTCAGTCCCTCTACGCCGTCGGTTCGGGCGGACTGTTCGGGGTAGGCTTCGGAAAGAGCCGGCAGGCTCAGCTCTTCCTTCCCGAGGCCGAGAACGATTTCATTTTCTCAGTGTGGTGTGAGGAGATGGGCCTTGTGGGGGCCGTCATCGTTCTGCTCCTTTTTGTCATGCTGATCCTCCGGGGCTACTGGATCGCCCTTCACGCCCGGGACAAATTCGGTGCCCTGTTAGTGGTGGGCATCATCACCCTCATGGCGGTCCAGGTCTTTCTCAACATCTCGGTGGTCACCAACTTCCTGCCCACCACCGGCATCTCCCTGCCCTTCTTCAGCTATGGAGGCACCGCCCTGATGATCCAGCTGGCCGAGATGGGCATCGTGCTGGGGGTGTCGAGACAGGTAGCCCCGCCGAAACAGGGTTAGGAGGTTTTTTGATGAACATTCTCTTTACCTGCGGCGGTACCGCCGGACATATCAATCCTGCCGTGGCCCTGGCCCGGATGTTCCGGGAGCGGGACGGGGCAAATATCCTCTTTGTGGGGGCGGACGGGGGCATGGAGACCCGGCTGGTGCCCAAGGAGGGCTTTGACCTGAAGACCGTGACCATCACCAACTTCCGCCGGAACTGGAAGCCATCCGCCCTGGGGCACAATCTCAGGACCCTGGCCAATCTCTCCCGGTCCGCCCGGCAGGCCGGGGAGATTTTGGAGGAATTCAAGCCCGACCTGGTGGTGGGTACCGGGGGCTACGCCAGCTACCCGGTGGTGAAAGCGGCCGCCAAGGCGGGGATCCCCGCCGCCGTCCACGAGTCCAACGCGGTGCCCGGCCTCACCACAAAAGCCCTCTCCAGGGTGGTGGACGTGGTGATGGTGGGCTTTGCCGAGAGCAAGAGTCACTATGACCGCCCGGACAAGGTGGTGGTCACGGGCACCCCGGTCCGGGGTGACTTTTTCCGCTATACCCGCCGGGAGGCCCGGGAGCTTCTGGGCCTTACTGACGAGCGGCCCCTGCTTCTGTCCTATTGGGGGAGCCTTGGAGCCGAGGATATGGACAGCTATATGGCAGATTTTATCCGGGCCGAGCGGGCCGCGGGAGTGCCCTTCCACCATATCCACGGGGCGGGCCGGGACTTTGCCCGGCTGAAAAAGGCCCTGGAGGACCGAGGGGGCAAGGAGGAGCGTCCGGGCATCGAGATCCGGGAGTATATCTATGATATGTCCCTGGTGATGGCCGCCGCCGACTTGGTGCTGTGCCGGTCGGGGGCCTCCACGGTCTCCGAGCTGGCCGCCATCGCCAAGCCCTCGGTGCTGGTGCCCTCCCCCAACGTCACTGCCGACCACCAGACCAAGAACGCCCAGGTCCTGGCCAAGGCGGGCGGCGCCATTCTTCTTCCGGAAAAGGAGTGCTCGGGCGCCAAGCTCTACGAGGTCACCTCGGAGCTTCTCTACGATCCGGGCCGCCGCTCCGATATGTCCCGTGCCCTGTCCGCCCTCTCCATTCCCGACGCCAACGAGCAGATTTATAAGACCTTGAAGGGACTATTAAGGTAGACAGATGGTTCCCTGGCTACCCGGAGATCACAAACCGGAAAGAGATGGGGAACGTCATTTTGCTTCGCAAAACGACCGTTCCCGGCAACGGCAGAGCCATCGCCTATAAACCGAAATTCTCCCTCCCGCATAAGATGACCCAGAAACCCATAGGGAGGGCGTCTTATGAGCGTGATTCAAATTCGGGGGGGCCGCCCCCTGTCCGGCAGTGTCCGGATCCAGGGGGCCAAGAACAGCGTGCTTCCCCTTTTGGCGGCCACCTTGCTGGCCGAGGGGGAGTGTGTGCTTCACAACTGCCCAAACCTGACCGATGTGGACCATACCCTGGAGATCCTGCGGAGTCTGGGCTGCCGGGTGAAGCGGGAGGGGGACACCGTGACCGTGGACCCTTCGGCCCCCACCGGTTATACCATCTCCGACACCCTCATGCGGGAGATGCGCTCCTCAGTGGTGTTCCTGGGCCCTATTTTAGGCCGCATGGGGAGAGCACGGCTCTCCTACCCCGGGGGCTGCGAGCTGGGCCCCCGGCCCATTGACCTACATATGGCCTCCCTTCGGGCCATGGGGGCCCGCATTGAGGAGCAGGAGGGCCATTTGGAGTGCCTGGGGGGGCTCACCGGCGCCGAGATCGTTCTCTCCCTACCCAGCGTGGGCTGTACGGAAAATATCATGCTGGCGGCAGTCCGGGCGGACGGCGTCACCACGGTCCACAACGCCGCCCGGGAGCCCGAGATCGTAGAGCTTCAGGATTTCCTCAACGCCATGGGGGCCGACGTGCGGGGGGCGGGTACCTCCATGCTCACCGTCCGGGGCGGAAGGCCCCTCCACGGGGCGGAGCACACTGTCCGTCCTGACCGCATCGTGGCCTGTACCTATCTGTCCGCCGTGGCCTCGGCGGGGGGAGAGGGGGAGGTCACCGGGGTGGACTGGCGGCAGCTCTCCACAGTCACATCGGTCCTGACCGAAGCCGGCTGCAGGGTGAAAAGCGGTCCGGACGCCATCTTTATCGCGGCCCCGGAACGGCTCAAGGCGGTGCGGCCGGTCCGTACCGCCCCCTATCCCGGTTTTCCCACCGACGCCCAGGCTGTGGTCATGGCCGCCCTGTGCAAGGGGGAGGGGGCCACCGTCTTTGTGGAGAATATGTTCTCCGCCCGTTACCGCCATGTGGATGAGCTTGCCCGCATGGGGGCCGACATCCGGGTGGAGGGCAAGGTGGCGGTGGTCTGCGGTGTCCCGGCTCTTCACGGGGCCAAGGTCCGTTCCACCGACCTGCGGGGCGGGGCTGCCCTGGCCGTGGCCGGGGTGGGGGCCCAGGGGGAGACCCTGATCTCCGGCGTTTACCATATCGACCGGGGCTACCAGGACCTGTGCTCAGATTTGGCGTGCCTGGGGGCCAAAATTGTACGTTTGAATACAACAAAAGAAGAAATATAATGATTATTTTATAAAATTTTAATTTCTTTCCCGGATCTCTGTGATACAATGACAGAGACAGGACCACACAAAAGACCCATCGGAGGATAACATATGGCGGCAAGAAAAGATCGGAATCGACAGCGGCGGAGAAGGGGACGCTTTGGCTTCCTCTATAAGCTGCTGTCTTTTTTGATCATTTTTGCCGCTTTGGTGGTGGGCTGTGTGGTCTTTTTCCGGGTCAACGAGATCACAGTGGAGGGCAACAGCCGCTACACCGCCCAGGAGATCATCGCGGCCTCGGGGGTGAAGGTGGGGGACAACCTCTTCCTCATCAACAATCCCCAGACCGTCCGGGCCATCACCCGGGCCCTTCCTTACGTGGAGAAGGTGAGTCCGGTGAAGACCCTGCCCGACACCCTGGAGATCCATATCACCGAGAGCCGGGCCTGCGCCTGGTTCGAGACCGGGGAGGGCTTTTGGCTCATCAACGCCGGGGGGAAGGCGGTGGAGCTGACCCAGGACCGGGAAAAGACGGCGGGGCTTCCCGAAATTTTGGGCCTCACCACGCTGAACCCTGTGCTGGGGGCTCCTGTCACCGCCCAGTTGGAGGAGCAGGTCCGTTTGGAGGGGCTGAAGGGCCTGCTTACCGCCCTGAACGGGAAAGGCATGGCCCAGAACGTAACTTCCTTCGTGGACCTGAGCAGTACCAACGCCATCTACTTTGACTACGGAAGCGACCTGACTGTGGTGGTCCCCGTGTCGGTAGATTTTGACTGGTGCGCCGCCGCCCTCAAGGGGACCCTGGACACCTGCCAGAAGCAGGGGCAACTGGTCATCGGCACCCTGGACCTGACTTACGGGGACAAGGTGGCCCACCTTCTCCCCGACCGCTGGCTCCCGGAGACCATGGGGGCCGCCCCCTCCGAGTCTCCCGTCCCGCCGGAGGAGCCGGAGGAGCCGGAGGAAGGGACAGAGCCCTCACCGGAGCCCACGGCGGCGGAGGGGGAGGGGTAAGCGCAAAAAAAGACGGATTTCTTTGAAGAAATCCGTCTCAAACACTTGACCTGAAGCCAAAAGAGGGTTAAAATAGATAACAAGATATTGTTTGCCGCTATGCGGTCCGACACAAAATGACACGACCCGGGCGGATCTTTTCACATATACAAATGACTTTTACATAGGAGGAACAAAATATGCCTTTTGGTTTGGATAACGGCCCTGATTCTGTAGTCAATATCAAGGTGATCGGCGTGGGTGGCGGCGGAAACAATGTGGTCAACCGCATGGTCCGCAGCGGCGTGAAGGGCGTGGATTTCATCGGTGTCAACACCGATAAGCAGGCCCTGAACGTGTCCAGCGCCAACCAGAAGATCCAGATCGGCGAAAAGCTCACCGGCGGCCAAGGGGCGGGCAGCGACCCCGAGGTGGGCAAGAAGTCCGCCGAGGAGAGCCGCAGCCAGATCGCCAAGGCCCTGGAGGACACCGACATGGTCTTTATCACCGCCGGCATGGGCGGCGGCACCGGCACCGGCGCTGCTCCCATTGTGGCCGATATTGCCCGGGAGGCCGGGATCCTCACCGTAGGCGTGGTGACCAAGCCCTTCAACTTTGAGGGCCGCCGCCGGATGCAGCAGGCCGAGATGGGCATTGAGGAGCTCAAGGCCAAGGTGGATTCCCTGGTCATTATCCCCAACGAGCGGCTCAAGTTCGCCACCGACCAGAAGATCACCTTCGCCAACGCCTTCGGCATTGCCGACGACGTGCTGAAGCAGGCTGTTCAGTCCATCTCCGACCTCATCAAGAACACCGGCTTCATCAATGTGGACTTTGCCGATGTCACCGCCGTCATGAAGGACGCGGGCATGGCCCACATGGGCGTGGGCCGGGCCGCTGGGAAGAACAAGGCCGAGGAGGCCGCCAAGATGGCCATTTCCAGCCCCCTGCTGGAGACCAGCATCAACGGCGCCCGGGGCGTGCTGGTGAACATCACCGGCTCCATGGACATCGGCCTGGAAGAGGTGGAGATGGCCGCCGACATGGTGCGCCAGGCCGCCCACCCTGAGGCCCTTATCATCTTCGGCGCCGCCTTCGACGAGGACATGGAGGACGAGATGCAGGTCACCGTCATCGCCACCGGCTATGACGAGGGAGCCTCCCATGTGAACACCGACAGCCTCTTTACCAAGACGGGCGCCAAGGTGGAGGAGGAGAAGAAGGCCGAGGCCGCCTCCGCCGAGGAGAAGAAGACCGACGATGACGACGACCAGTGGCAGTCCATCTTCAACATCTTCAACAAGGACAACTGAAAAACATTCAAAAGGGCGGAGGCAAAGCCTCCGCCCTTTTCGCGTCTATCGCTCTTTCTTGATCTCCCGTTTTTTCTGCTCATACTCTTCCCGGTCAATGAGCCCGGCCTCCAGCAGGACCTTGAGCTGCTCCAGCTTCTCGTCCTTCTCCAGAGCGGTGGAGGGAATGTGGTCATGGCTTTCCGCGGGGGGAGGGTCCTCCTCCAAGCTCAGGCTCTCTATCCCTGCCCGGACCCGCTCTGCCCAAGGCATTTCCTCCGGCTTGGGCTGGTCGGAAGCCTCCAAGGGCTCCAAGCCCAGACGCACCCGTTCCGCCCAAGGGAGTTCTTTCTCGCCGTCCTTTTCCTCGTCGGTGAGTTTGGAAAGCTCTCCCAAAAACCGGTCGATTCCTTTGAGGTGGGTAAGCTCTTTTTGTGCCTTCCCATCCGGAATATGGAAGAGCCGGACCACCCGCCAGACGATACCAAAAATCGCAAAGGGGACCAAAAGGCCGAAGGCATAGTCAAAGCCGACCATGTACGGAAAGAGCTCTCCAAAGATCCAGATCAGCCCCACCAAAAACAGCAGACCGAGGAGCACCAGACTCTCCCGAAGGCTGCTGTTCTTTTTAGGTTCCTTTTTCATGTTTCCACGTCCCCTCCTTTTTACACATTCCATTTTACCACAAGCACACCCTGCTTTCTATCCCATAAGACGCAAAAAAGCCCAAAGTGCAACACGGCCCGGAAAGAAAATTGTAAATTTTCTTTCCGGATGCCTCCGAAGGAAATGCCAAGGTTGCTTTTTCCCGAAAAATGGAGTACAATAGCAATTACTTTACAAACCCCTTTCGACAGGAGGACCACCCTTGAAACGATTTGCCGCCATCTTACTGGCTTTGACCTTGCTTTTGTCCGGGTGTACCGGGACGGTGACTCCCACGCCGGAACCCACCCCCACGCTCCCCGTCAGCCTGCCCACCCCCGGCGGGGATGTGGCCGAGGGGACCATCTTCGCCATGGATACGGTCATGACCTTCCGGATCCACGGGGAGAACGGGCAGGAGATGATCTCTCTCATCACAAATACGATCAATTCCCTGGAGAACACCCTCTCGGTGACCCGAGAGGGGAGCGACGTGTGGAACATCAACCACGCCACCGGAGAACCCATTGCCGTGGGGGAGGACGCCGCCTACCTGCTTACCCTGGCCAAGGAGCTGGGAGAGAAGGCGGACGGTGCCCTGGACGTGACCATGTACCCGGTGGTCAAGGCCTGGGGCTTTGCCACCAAAGGGGTGGACGACCCCGGCGAGGCCGAGCACCGGGTCCCCCGGGCGGAGGAGCTGTCTGAGCTTTTGGAGCATGTGGACTACCGGAAGGTGGCTGTGCAGGATGGAACAGTGACCCTCCCCGCCGATATGGAGCTGGACCTGGGGGCCATCGCCAAGGGCTACGCCGGGGAGCGGGCCGCCGACCTCCTGCGGGAAAACGGCGTGACCTCGGCCCTTCTCAACATGGGAGGCAACGTCCAGTCGGTGGGCAGTAAGCCCGACGGTTCCCCCTGGCGCATCGGCATTCAGGATCCCGCCGGGGACACCGGCGCCTACCTGGGGGTCCTTCAGCTCGTTGACCAGGCCGCCGTCACCTCGGGGGGCTACCAGCGGTATTTCGAGGAGGACGGGATCCGGTACTGGCACATTATGGATCCCGCCACCGGCGCCCCTGCCCGGAGCGGCCTGACCCAGGTCACCATCGTGGGGGACAAGGGGGGGCTGTGCGACGGCCTCTCCACCGCCCTTTTTGTGATGGGGCGGGAGAAAGCCCTGGACTATTGGCGGACCTACGGCGGCTTTGAGGCCATTTTGGTGGACGGGGACAACACGGTGTGGATCACCGCCGGGCTGAAGGACAGCTTCTCTCTGGTGGAGGGAACAGAATACACCTTGCAGGTGGTGGAGGAATGAACATGAAAAAGAAGGTATCCACAAAGGTTTGGGTCATTGCCATCGTATTGATTTTTGCCCTGTGCGCCGCCTTTACCGCGTATGTCTATTGGCGGGGGCAGCAGACCAGGGACACGGACGAGATCGTGGGCCCCATTGCCGTGGTCTACCAGAACGGCGTGCTGGTGGGCGCGGTGGACCTGGGCACGGTGGGGGAGAACTACACCATGACCTTTACCGGGGAGGACGGGGCCGAGAACGTGGTGGAGTTTGCCCACGGCCAGGTGCGGATGCAGAGCTCCACCTGCCCCGACCAGGTCTGCGTGGGCATGGGGTGGCAGGACGGGTCCTTCCCGCTGCCCATCGCCTGCCTGCCCAATTCGGTCGTTGTTCAGTTCGTCTCTGTGGACGAGACACAGAGCCCGGACGTGGACGGCGCGGCCAAGTGAGGGGATCTCCATGAATGTAAAACGCCTGACCTTCTGTGCCCTCCTCACCGCCATCGCCCTCACCATCTTCATGGTGGAGGCTCAGATCCCCCTGCCCGTGCCCATTCCCGGCATGAAGCTGGGCCTTGCCAACATCGTCACGGTGTACGCCATGTTCGCCCTGGGGCCCCGGGATACCCTGCTGATCCTCCTCTGCCGGATCTTCCTGGGGGGCCTGTTCGCCGGGGGGAGCACCATCCCTCCCACTCTGGCGGGGGGCATGCTGTGCTATCTCAGTATGCTGGTCCTGCGGCTCTTTCTCACCGAGAAGCAGCTTTGGGTCTGCGGCGCCATCGGGGCCATCTTCCACAATATCGGCCAGGTGGGGATGTCCATGCTCCTGATGAAGACCGTCCAGCTGATCCTCTACCTGCCCATCCTGCTGGTCCCCGGCATCGTGGCCGGCGTGTTCACCGGCCTTGCCGCCCAGTTCCTGCTGGGGCGGATCGGGGATAAGATCAAGCTGAAATAAAAAGGAAAATCAAAAATTTCTGCACGACTGCCCCAGGCCGGGGCATACTATACAAACAGAACGGCGTTTTGAAGGAGGAGACAGTTATGGTAGAAAATCTGCATGAGAATGAGAAGGCCAAAAAGCTGGCATCCGAGATCGTGGAGAAGGTCAAGGACGTGGTGAAGCAGGGCAACGCCACCAAGATCTTGGTGAAGAAGGACGGGGAGACCGTGGTCAACTTCCCCCTCACCGTGGGCGTGGTGGGGGTGGTTGCCGCCGCCCCCTGGGCCCTGCTGCTGGCCGCCATCACCACCTTCGGGCTGGACTGCGCCATCGACGTGGTGAAGGAGGACGGCCAGGTCATCCACATTGTCTGAGCGTCATTCTGTCCTCCCCCGGTCCGTGCCGGGGGAGGCGCTTTTTACGGAGGAAAACCTATGCGCATCGCCATTGTGACCGGGGCCTCCTCGGGCCTTGGGCGGGCCTATGCCCGCGAACTGGACAAGGCTGACGGCCTGGACGAGCTGTGGCTCATCGCCCGGCGGGAGGAGCGGCTCATCGAGCTTTCGGGCAGTTTGGACCACCCCTGCCGGATCCTGCCCCTGGACCTGACGAAAAAGGAGAGCATGGAGACCTTAGAGGCCCTGCTGAAGGCCGAAAAGCCCCGTGTCAGGGTGCTGGTCTCCTGCGCCGGCTTTGGCAAGTTCGGCCGGGCGGAGGATCTGTCGCCCCAGGAGACCAGGGACATGGTGGACCTGAACTGCCGTGCCGCCGTGGAGGTGACGGGGCTGTGTATCCCATACCTCCGCAGGGGGAGCCGGGTGCTGGAGGTGTGTTCCTGCGCCGCCTTTCAGCCCCTTCCCGGCCTGAACCTCTACGCCGCCACCAAGGCTTTCCTGCTCAGCTACACCCGGTCCTTGGGGGAGGAGCTGAAGGGCAGGGGCGTCAAGGTCACCGCCGTGTGTCCCTTCTGGATCAAGACCGAGTTCATGGCCGTGGCCCGGGACACCGCCAACCCCCAGGCGGTGAAGCACACCCCCTTCGCCATGCGGCCTGAGGCGGTGGCGGCCTGGAGCCTTACCATGAACGACCTGGGGGCGGCCCTCACCACCTGCGGCCCCATCCCCGCCGTCATGCGTCTGGGGAGCAAGGTGATCCCGTCCGCTGCCGCCATGAAGCTGTGGGACAAGCTGCGGAAACTGTAAAACCGGGCCCTGCCGGCCCTTACATACAAAGGAGGAGTTCCCATGATGACCGACATTGAGATCGCCCAGAGTGTAAAAGCCAAGCCCATCCGGGAGATAGCCGCCAAGCTGGGCCTTGCCGAGGACCAGCTCATCCCCTACGGCCACGACAAGGCCAAGGTGGACCCCGCCGCTTACAAGGACAAGCCCAGGAAGGGCAAGCTGGTGCTGGTCACCGCCATCAACCCCACTCCCGCCGGGGAGGGAAAGACCACCACCAGCATCGGCTTGGCCGACGGCCTTTCCCGCCTGGGGAAGCAGACCTGTCTGGCCCTGCGGGAGCCCTCTCTGGGCCCTGTGTTCGGCGTCAAAGGCGGAGCCGCCGGCGGCGGCTGGGCCCAGGTGATCCCCATGGAGGACATCAACCTCCACTTCACCGGGGACTTCCACGCCATCGGTGCGGCCAACAACCTGCTGTGCGCCATGTTGGACAACCACATTCAGCAGGGCAACGCTCTGGACATCGACACCAAGAATATCGTTCTGCGCCGCTGCGTGGATATGAACGACCGGCAGCTCCGCAATGTCATCGATGGCCTGGGGGGGCGGATGCAGGGCGTCCCCCGGGAGGACGGCTTTGATATCACGGTGGCCACCGAGGTCATGGCGGTCTTCTGCCTGGCCACCAGCCTCTCTGACCTGAAGACCCGGCTGGGCCGGATGATCGTGGCCTACGACCGTTCCGGCAAGCCTGTCACCGCCCACGATTTGAAGGCTGAGGGGGCCATGACCGCCCTTTTGAAGGATGCCTTCAAGCCCAACCTGGTCCAGACCTTAGAGGGCACCCCCGCCTTCATCCACGGCGGCCCCTTCGCCAACATCGCCCACGGCTGCAACTCCATCTCGGCCACCGACGCGGCGTTGAAGCTCAGCGACTATGTGGTCACCGAGGCGGGCTTCGGCGCCGACCTGGGGGCGGAAAAGTTCCTGGACATCAAGTGCCGCATGGCTGGCCTTGTCCCTGACGCCGTGGTCATCGTGGCCACCGTCCGGGCCCTGAAGCATCACGGGGGCGTGGCTAAGGCCGAGCTGAACAATGAAAACCTGGCTGCCCTGGAGAAGGGTCTTCCCAACCTGCTGCGCCACGTGGACAACATCAAGAATACATACCACCTGCCCTGTGTGGTGGCCATCAACGCCTTCCCCACCGACACCCCCGCCGAGCTGAAGTTGGTGGAGGACAAGTGCAAAGAGTTGGGGGCCAACGTGGCCCTCTCTGAGGTGTGGGCCAAGGGCGGAGAAGGGGGCGAGGCTTTGGCCCGTGAGGTGGTCCGCCTCTGCGAGGCGCCCAAGGACGGGACCTTCACCTTTGCCTACGACGAGAAAGCCCCCATTCAGGACAAGCTGGACGCCATTGTGCGGAAGGTCTACCACGGGGAGAAGGCGGTTCTGACCCCCGCCGCCCAGAAGCAGGCCAAGGCCCTTGCCGAGCTGGGCTTCGGCGACCTGCCCATCTGCATGGCCAAGACCCAGTATTCCTTCTCGGACGACCAGACCAAGCTGGGGGCCCCCCAGGACTTTACCGTGACAGTCCGCAATCTGAAGGTGTCCGCCGGGGCGGGCTTTATCGTGGCCCTCACCGGAGACATCATGACCATGCCGGGCCTGCCCAAGGTCCCGGCCGCCGAAAACATTGACGTGGACGAAAACGGGAAGATCACCGGCCTGTTCTGAGCCGCGCCCCGGAAGTTCCTTACCCAATACCTGTGAAAAGGCCCGCCAGCTGTCCGGTTTTCCGGACAGCAGGCGGGCCCTTTTGCGCCTTCCAAACAGGCGGCTTGTTGTTCCACCGCTTTAGGGACCGACCCCGTATTGCCTGTCGCCCTCGATCCG
>JAGBDQ010000164.1 GCA_017937415.1 Oscillospiraceae bacterium | reverse complement strand
CGGACAAGACGGGCACCCTGACCCAGAACAAAATGACCCTCCGCCGGACCTGGACCGCCGCCGGCACCGACCGGAGGGAGCTCCTCACCACCGCCTCCCTCTGCTGTGACGCCGCCGCCACAGGCGGCGCCGGCTACATAGGCGACCCCACCGAGATCGCCATCGTGGAGGCCGCCCGCCGGGAGGGTCTTGAGAAAGCTCAACTGGACCGGGACTTTCCCCGGAAAGCCGAGCTCCCCTTCGACTCGGAGCGCAAGCTCATGTCCACCGTCCACCCCGACCCCGGCGGCGGCTTCCGGGTCTGCGTCAAGGGAGCCCCCGACGTGCTCCTTACCCGCTGTGTCCTCACCCACGGCCAGAGGGAGGCCGCCCTGGCCGCCATCGACCAGATGTCCCGCTCGGCCCTCCGGGTGCTGGGGGTAGCCTCCAGGCATCTGGACGCCCTCCCCGCCGATCCCACTCCGGCTATCCTGGAGACCGGCCTCACCTTCCTGGGCCTGGTGGGCATGATCGACCCGCCCCGGGAGGAGGTCAAGGCCGCCGTGGACCAGTGCCGCTCCTCAGGGATCCGTCCGGTGATGATCACCGGGGACCACAAGCTCACCGCCGTGGCCATCGCCAAGGAGCTGGGCATCTACCGGGAAGGGGACCAGGCCATCACGGGCACCGAGCTGGACTTCATGCCCCAGGAGCTGCTGGAGGCCGACGTGGACAAATTTTCCGTCTTCGCCCGGGTCTCCCCCGAGCACAAGACAAGGATCGTCAACGCCTGGCGGAAAAAGGGCCAGGTGGTGGCCATGACGGGGGACGGGGTCAACGACGCCCCCGCCCTCCGGGCGGCCCACATCGGCTGCGCCATGGGTAAGTCGGGCACCGACGTGGCCAAGGGGGCGGCCGACATGATCCTCACCGACGACAACTTCGCCACCATCGTCTCGGCGGTGGCCCAGGGCCGGGGGATCTACGCCAACATCCGCAAGGCCATCCACTACCTTCTCTCCTGCAACATCGGGGAGATCTTCACCATCTTCGTGGCCACCGTCCTGGGCTTTCACCAGATGCCCCTTCTCCCGGTCCAGCTCCTCTGGCTCAACCTGGTCACCGACTCCCTCCCCGCCCTGGCTCTTGGGGTGGAGCCGGTGGAGGAGGGGATCATGGAGGAAAAGCCCCGCCCGGCAAACGAGAGCCTCTTCAGCCGCCGGTTCTCCCTCCGCCTTCTCTGGCAGGGACTTATGGTGGGGCTTCTCACCCTGACAGCTTACGCCCTGGGGGAATATGTCCTCTCCGACCCCGGGGAGGCTTACCAGGCGGCCAACACCATGGCCTTCGCCACCCTCACCCTCTGCCAGCTCTTCCACGCCTTCGACGTCCGCAGCGAGCACCAGTCCCTCCTGCGCATCGGGGTCTTCTCCAACCCCGCCATGAACAAGGCCTTTTTGGTGGGCATGGGAATGCAGCTTTCCGTGCTCCTGCTCCCGCCCCTCCAGCGGATCTTCCAGACCGTCCCCCTGAGCCCCATGGAGTGGACCGTGGTCCTCCTCCTGGCGGTGACCCCGGTGGTGGTCTGCGAGACCGTCAAGGCCCTGGGGAGAGGTAAAGTCCATTAAATAAGCGAGCCTCCCAAAACAGTTGGTATTCTTTCCCATTTAGAATACCAACTGTTTTTCTATTTTCCCACTTGTCCCTCTTGTCGAACCGTGTTACAATAGCGGTAAGAATCTCCCCGCCGGACCCCCCGGCGGGTCACCCCTTCCCCCGTCTGTAAAGGAGGTCCCCCATGCTGCCTCGTTTCCGTCTGAAACAGTTTACCGCCGCCCTTCTGATGGCCGCCCTTTTGACCGTGGCCGCCCCCTCGGCCATGGCCTATACCGACGCCCCGGAAGGCCACTGGGCCACCGAGGTCATGGAGAAGGCCGACCAGTACGGCCTCATGCACGGCTATCCGGACGGTTCCTTCGGGGTAGGCCGGGATATGACCCGGGGCGAGTTCGTCACCGTCCTGTGCCGGATGATGGGCTGGGAGGAGGCCGATCCCGCCGTGGTGGACATTCCCGACATTCAGAATCACTGGGCCAAGGGGGCGGTGGCCGCGGCCACCCTCCGCGGCGCGGTGGACTACGGCACTCCCTTCCGCCCCGCCGATCCCATCTCCCGGCAGGAGATGGCCGTCATGCTGGTGAAGGCCCTGGACCTGGACCTCATCGCCCAAAGCCTGGATTCCTCTGAGCCCCCCTTTCCCGACGTCACCGAGAACATCGGCTACATCACCGTGGCCCGGGACATCGGCATGACCAACGGCACCGCCGGTCCCAACGGGACCATGGTGTTTCTCCCCAACGACTCGGCCCCCCGGGAGCAGGCCGCCGCCATGCTGGTCCGGGTCTATGACCGGCTCAATTCCACCACCGACTGGCTCCACGGCTTCTACGCCTTCTCCTCTTACAGCCAGATCGACTTTGTGGACGAGCTGGACGCCCTCAGCGTGGGCTGGGCCCGGCTGTGTGTGGACCCGGAAGACGGCCCCTGGATCAACTCCACCAAGGCGGGTGGCAACGACTGGGTCATCCCCAACGACCCCTCCTCCGCCCTGGAGCGTTTCGCCCAGGCTGAATTGCCCTACAATCTGAACGTCTACGCCGACACCAATAAGACCGTTACCCTCCCTGACGAGACCACCACCAGCGTGCTGGAGCTCCTCCTCACCGACCAGGAGACGGCCCAGGCGGCCATTGAAGCCTTAGTGGCCGTCTCGGAGGACTACGCCGGGCTCACCATCGACTTTGAGGGCCTTCGCAATGAGGACCAGCGGGAGCCCTACGCCGCCTTCCTTGCCGCCCTCCGCTCCGCCCTGCCCGCGGACAAGCCCCTCTGGGTCTGCGTGCCCCCCGACGACTGGTACAAGGGCTACGACTACCGAGCCATCGGGGAGAGCTGTGACAAGGTGATCTTCATGGCCCACGACTACCAGTGGACCTCCATCCCGGAGTACTACCTGGGCACCGACAAAACCAACAGCCCCGTGACTCCCATCTCCCGGATCTACACCGCCCTTCAGCACATCACCGATCCCGAGACCGGGGTGGCGGACAGGAGCAAGATCGCCCTCCAGATCTCCTTCGGCACCGCGGGCTTCCACGTGGACGAGGACGGCCTTTTGCTGGACCGGACCATCTACCACCCCGGCTCCACCGTCATCGCAAAGCGTCTCACTCAGGAGGACACGGTCTACACCTGGGACGAAGTCAGCCGCAACCCTTACATAGAATATACCACCGAGGACGGCGAACACTATAAGCTGTGGTTTGAAAACGCCCAGAGCGTGGAGGCCAAGCTCTCCCTGGCCCGGCTCTTCGGCGTCACCGGCGTGTCGGTCTGGCGGCTGGGCAACGTCCCCGCCTGCCCCGAGATCGAAAACTATGATGTCTGGTCCACCTTTACTGATTTCTAAATTCCCATTGTAAACAGTAAACTATACGCAGGAGGGATCTTGCATGGAGAACGATTCCGCACCCACTCAGCCCCAGGATCAATCGCCCCAGCCGGCCCCGGCCATTCCCAAACGGGTCCTCACCCCCAGAGAGAAGGCCCAGGTCCTTCTTGTCATGACCTTAGGCTCGGCTTTAGTGGCGGTAGGGGTCTATTTCTTCAAGTTTCCCAACCACTTCTCCACCGGCGGCGTGTCCGGTCTTTCGGTGCTGCTGGGCAACATTTTCCCCTCCGAGATCATCACCTCCAGCACCATGAACACCCTTCTGAACGTGATCTTTCTGGCCCTGGGCTTTTTCGTGCTGGACAAGGGCTTCGGCTTCCGCACCATCTACTGTACCGTGCTCTATACCGCCCTGGTCCAGATCTTCGAGTGGGTCTGGCCCATGACCGCCCCCCTCACCAACCAGAAAATGCTGGAGCTTTTCTTCGGCATCCTCCTCCCGGCCATCGGCGCCGCCCTCCTTTTTAATGTGGACGCCTCCACCGGCGGCACCGACATCATCGCCATGATCCTGCGGAAATACTCCGGCCTGGACGTGGGCAACGCCCTCCTTTTCTCCAACGTGCTCATCGCCTCCGCCGCTCTCCTGATCTTTGACGTGGAGACCGGCCTCTTTTCCCTGCTGGGCCTGACCCTGAACTCGGTGATCGTGGACTGGGTCATGGGCTCCCTCAACCGGAAAAAGGCCTTTTTGGTTGTGACCCGGTTCCCCGAAGGGGTCTGCAAATTCATCATCGAGGGCATGAACCGAAGCGCCACCATCTGGGACGCCAAAGGGGCCTACACCCACCATGACGAGTTTGTGGTCCTCACCGTCCTCTCCATTCACCAGGCCGTCCTCCTCCGGGCCCACCTGCGCCGGACCGACCCCCATGCCTTTATTCTGGTCACCAGCTCCAGCGAGATTTTCGGAAAAGGGTTTTTACAAGCGTAAAGTTGATGCTTAAGATTGCAAATTTGAAAGAGATAGGGAACGTCATTCCCCCTTCGGGGGAACGGTCGTTTGCGCTTTGCGCAAGCGACCTTACCACTGACATCGGAAGGAGATACCACCCCCATGCAGCTATTAGAGAACCGCATCCGCAAAGACGGCAAGATCCGGGAACAGGGCGCAGTATTAAAGGTGGACAGTTTTCTCAACCACCAGATCGACGTGGACCTGTGCAACGAGTTCGGCAAGGAGTTTTTCCGCCTTTTCGGGGACGAGGGGGTCACCAAGATCCTCACCATCGAAGCTTCGGGCATCGGCATTGCCTGCATCGTGGCCCAACACTTCAAGGTCCCCGTCCTCTTCGCCAAGAAGAGCAAGACCAAGAACATCGACGGGAACGTCTACACCTCTCAGGTCGCCTCCTTCACCCACGGCACCACTTACGAGATCATGGTCTCCAAAGAGTTTCTCTCCCCCGACGACCGGGTCCTTCTCATCGACGACTTTTTAGCCAACGGCGCCGCCCTCCAGGGGCTCATGGACATCGTCCACCAGTCGGGGGCCGACTTGGTGGGGGCCGGGATCTGCATTGAGAAGGCCTTCCAGCCTGGGGGCGACCTTCTGCGCCAATCCGGCCTCCGGGTGGAGTCCCTGGCCCGCATCGCCGCCATGGACGAGAACGGCATTACCTTCTGCTGAGCCGCTTGCGCGAAGCGCAAACGACCGTTTCCTATCTCTTCTTCCCTATACTCTTTTCCAAGAAAGCTATATAACACAAGGCCTCTCCCGCAAACCGGAAGAGGCCTTGTGTTTTTGTTCGTTTACTCAAATTATTTGGTCTTCCGCTCTTCCCTCTTCTTGGGAAGAAGGGCCACCAGGCCGGCGGCGGAGCACAGGGTCAGCAGGGACCAGAACCACAGGGCGTCCCCGGTCTGGGGCACGTCAGCCAGGGGGACTGCATCCTCCTCCAACTCCTCGGTCTCCTCAGCGGGGAACTCGGCCAGAGGCGTATCGGCCTCTTCCAGTTCCTCGGTCTCCTCGGCGGGGAGCTCAGCCAGAGGCGTATCGGCCTCTTCCAGCTCCTCTTCCCCCTCTTCGGGGGCCTCAAAATCTCCCTCATTCTTCCCCGGGAGCTCAGGTGCCCCAGTCAGGGGCGTGTCGTTCTCCTCCAGGTCTTCGCTCTCCTCCTCGGGATCCTCGATCAGGGGCGTGTCATTGTCCTCCAGATCCTCGGTCTCCTCAGGGGTCTCGGTAGCCTCAGGGCTCTCCTCAGGCTCGGGAGACTCGCTGGGCTTCACGCTCTCGGTGGCCTCGGGGCTCTCCTCAGGCTTCTCAGTCTCCTCAGGCTTCTCAGTCTCCTCGGGCTTCTCAGTCTCCTCGGGCTTCTCAGTCTCCTCGGGCTTCTCAGTCTCCTCGGGCTTCTCAGTCTCCTCGGGCTTCTCAGTTTCCTCGGGCTTCTCAGTTTCCTCGGGCTTCTCAGTTTCCTCGGGCTTCTCAGTTTCCTCGGGCTTCTCAGTTCCCTCGGGCTTCTCTTTCTCGATGGGCCGCTCCTCTTCATAGCCACAGTCCTCACAGACCCGTTTCTCCAGGCCCTCCTCCTCAACGGTGGCCGCCTTCACGGTCTCCCATTCGCCGAAGTTGTGCTTGTTCTCCGACTCGGACTGCTTCTCTCCGCACACCTCGCAAGTGTGCCAGTGGGTCTCTTCATTGAGTGTCCACTGCTTAGCCCATTTGTGGTCGGCCTTGGGGATCTCTCGGTCCTCACTGGCGTTACAGCCCTCACGCTGGCACTCACGCTTCTCCTCGCCGGCCTCGGTGCAGGTAGCCTTCTTCACTACCGTCCACTCGCCCCAGTCATGGCCCAGCGCGGGGCTTTCCTTGCTCTCGATCACCGCGCCGCAGACGGTGCACACCTCGTGCTCATTGCCCTTCTCGGTGCAGGTAGGCTTGTTGTCCACCACGATCTGCGTCTTGTGTCCGGCAGCGGGGATCTCCCAGTTCTTGATCACCGCACCGCAGACAGTGCACTCTTCATGGCCGTTGCCCTTCTCAGTACAGGTGGGCTCATTGTCCACCACAGTCTTTGTGCTGATGTGACCGGTGGCGGGGATCTCCTTTTTCTCCACGATCTTACCGCAGACGGTACACTTCTCATACTCAATGCCCGTCCCAGTGCAGGTAGGCTTGCTTTCCTCAACGATGACCGTCTTGTGTCCGGCGGCGGGAAGCTCTTCCTTTTCATAATAGCCGCACGCATTGCAGTAGTAAATAACGGCTCCGGGCTCTGTGCAGGTGGCGGGGATCACGGTTTTCTCCACCTTGTGATTTCCGAACTCATCGATCTGGTCGCACTGCTTCTTCAGCACCTCTCCGCAGTCGTCACACTTGCCGTCCCCATCCTTGTCCCAGCAGGCTTCGGTCTTGCTGTGTCCCTCGGCCTTGCCGCCGCAGTTTTTACAGACCATCTGATGCTGGCCGTTTCCGATGGGCTCCCACTTCTGGCCCTGGAAATCCGCCTTCAGCGGATCCACCGTAGGATGGTCAAATTCCTGTTTGCAGACCTTGCACCTCACGACCCAGTTGCCCTTTTCCGTGCAGGTGGGCTTGCTCAGCTCCACCTCTTCAAGTTCATGCTTAGTTTTGGGAATAGGCTTTATATCGACCTTATACCCGTCCCAGCATTCATGGCAATAATAGGTCACAAGCCCATCCTCCGTGCAGGTGGCTTCCTTCAGCACATAGCAAAGGTCATGCTTGTGGGACCCGTCATAGTCGATCTGGGGGCACTTCCCGCTCTCCTTAGCCATAGCGGTGGTGGTAAACATTCCCGCCACCATGCTCATTGCCAGCGCCAGTGCCAAAACCCGTTTCATAGTCTTCATATCTCTCGCTCCTTTCGCACCTATCCATTGTACTTTTGGTATCCGTACACGGATACCAAAAAAAGGCGTACGCCTTTTGGATTGACTTTATTATAGCATCCGCCGGTTACAAAACCGGTTACAAATCGAATTATTTCTTACAAGATTTTTCGTCGCTTTGCACAAACTTTTTTCGATTTTTTTGTGCAATCCGCCCAATTTCTTTTTCTCTAAATCTCCAAACCCATTGGGCCCCAACAGGTTACATATTTTCCCTTCCTGGTGCTATTTGACTTCCTATTTTGTTACCGGCAGCGGATTTTGGCCCCGGGGCCACCCTCTCTCCCACTGATCTCCCAGCCCCCTTTGCCGCAGCCCTTGGCGGCGCCTTTGCCGAAGACCTCTTCCGGTAAAAACCGCTCCCGCATCCCGGAAATACAAAATATTTCCCCTCGACACCCTTCCCCTTCTTTTTCTGGAAAAATTTGGTAAACTCTGGCTATCCAGGACACAGGAAACCAAATTGTCGGGAAAGAAGGGGTTTTTATGCCGTTTCGCCAAAAAAGGGGGCTTTTTGAAAGCCTGCGGGTCCTGTTCCTCCCCGTATCCTCCATCTCGCCCAATCCCAACCAGCCCCGCCGTGACTTTGACCCCGCCGCCTTAGAGGAGCTGGCCGGGAGCATTGCGGTCCACGGGATCCTTCAGCCCCTGTCGGTCCGCCGGACCGAGGGCGGCTACCAGCTCATCTCAGGGGAACGCCGCCTCCGGGCCGCCAAACTGGCCGGGCTTCCGGAGGTCCCCTGCCTGGTGGTCAGCGCCGACGACCGGGAGTCCTCCCTGCTGGCCCTCATTGAAAACGTCCAGCGCCGGGACCTGGATTTTTGGGAGGAGGCCCTGGCCCTTCAAGCCCTGTTGGAGGCCTCCGGCCTCTCCCAGGAGGCCCTTGCCCGGCAGATCGGCAAATCCCAGTCCGCCGTGGCCAACAAGCTCCGCCTGCTCAAGCTCTCCCCCGAGGCCCTGACCCTTTTGCGGGAAAACGGCTTTACCGAGCGTCACGCCCGGGCTCTTCTGCCCCTCCCCACTTCCCAGGACCAGACCGATGCTGCCCAATACGTGGTGGCCCACCGTTTCACCGTGGCCCAGACCGAAGCCTATGTGGACGCCCTCCTCACCCCTTCCCCAAAGAAGGCCAAGCCCATCTTTATATTAAAGGATGTGCGCCTCTTCTTGAACACGGTGAAGCGGGGCCTCTCCATGATGCAGTCCGCCGGCGTCCACGCCGCCTGCGACCGCACCGACACCCCCGAGGAGATCCTGCTCACCATCCGGATCCCGCGGTAGACCGTGCCGCGGCTGCGGGGCTGCTGTTCCTCTATGGATCAAATCCAAGCTTTCTGCTTCACCCCGGTTTCCAAAAAATGGAAACCGGGTTCCTTCCTGTCAGAGGGCATAAAAATTCCCGCCTGTGTAAACAGGCGGGAATTTTTCTTCGAAAATCAACTGTCTGTACGCACGGGTTCGTCCAGCCACGTGCCGTCCATATCCACCGTTACCCGGTAGAGATTTTCGTCTACGCCGTAGAAGATCACCTCAATCGTCTTGTCCGTTGAAACGTCAGACACCGATTGAATGGTATAGGGGAACTGGGTCAGATCCACCGCCACTTTTCCATCCATATCAAAGAACAGGTAGATATTATAGTGTTCCTTTGAGGTGTAGCTGACGCTGTCGTGGTAACTGAGGTATCCGTTGACATATTGCTCCCCAAAGCCAGACAGGTCCATGCTTCGCTGATAGTAAGACCGAAGGCCTTCCACAGGGTATTCGTGGGTAAATTCCAGCAGGGTGCCATCCGTAAACAGGACTCCGCAGGTATGATTTCCGTAACCCAGCGGATCGTCGTGGACAAGGTTAAAAAACAGCAGGCCATATTGATTGAAGACGTGGGGCGTCGGGTGATTGCCCTGACCCCGATGAAAGCCTCCGTTGGCCCAGTTGTCCCTATCCTCAAGGTAAACGCGGGTGGTGTAGGCGGACGCCACAAAGAAATTGAGCAGATTCCCGTCCAGATCTATGAGGTCATAGCTCACGGGCTGGCTGGTCTGTGACCGCTCTACCCCCGCGGCGATGGCGCGGTCCCGGCCTGTGTAGACCAGAGCCACATTCTGGTCAAAATCAAAGGGCACGATCCATTCTTGATCCGAATGCCAGTCCGTGATCAGCGCTCCGCTCTCGTCGATATAAGCGTAGTAGCCCTCCTTGTGGTCGTACCCTTCGTCGGTCCTATGGACCCACATCCGTCCGCAATGCCAGTCGCCGTGCTCATCGTACTCGCTGAGATCCACCTCCGCCAGCGAAGGTTCCGGTGAAGCCGTCTCCCGGGAGGACGTCCCCCTGTCCTGTCCGCAGGATGCAAAGCTCAGCAGCAGCGCCGCCGACAGCAGGAGCATTTCCCATCGCCTGTGCCCAGCTCTCTTCATTCGACCCACTCCCTTTGTATTTTCAAATGCAGCAAATAATTTCTATTATATGTAATTTTTTACCACATTTTCCCCCTTTTGTCAAGGAACAAGCCGAGATTTGAGGGCAACTGAGGACCGCCGAAAATTTCCCTCTTTCTTTTTTCAATGTTTCACGTGAAACATTGGAAAATGGTCCCTCTAAAGGCGAGGGGTAAAATGGGGCCCCCACAAAAGCGGTCCTCAGCTTTTGTGGGGAGAGGAGAAGCAGCGGAATGAACGAGCTTTCGGTTTTAGCCGGAAGCGAGAGATGTGGAGCTTGCTTCGACGATGTTTCACGTGAAACATTGGATTTTTATTTTTCCAAAAAATCTCCCTCTCCTATTGAAAACCCCAAAAAATCTGGTTATAATAGGACATGTATTATTTTACAGAGAAAGAAGGATGGTCCGTGGCAAAGAGAATCGCCATTGTGAACCAAAAGGGCGGCGTGGGCAAAACCACCACCTGCGTGAACCTGGCCTCCGCCCTCCAAAAGCAGGGCAAGCGGGTGCTGGTCTGCGACTTCGACCCACAAGCCAACGCCACCTCCGGCCTGGGGGTGGACAAGACTACCGTCAACCCCAGCATTTACGAGGTCTTGGTGGAAGGCGTGGACCCCGCCAAGGCCATTGTCTCCACCCCCTACTGCGACGTGATCCCGGTGAACAAGGCCCTGGCCGGCGCCGGCATTGAAATGATCGGCATGGAGGACCGGGAGCACCTGCTCCGCAAGGCCCTGGAGGCCGTTTCGGACCGGTACGACTACATCCTCATCGACTGCCCCCCCTCTTTAGAGCTCCTCACCCTCAACGGTCTGTGCGCCGCCCACTCGGTGCTGGTCCCCGTCCAGTGTGAGTACTACGCCTTGGAGGGCCTCAGCGACCTGCTGGGCACGGTGCGCATCGTGAAGCGCTCCCTCAATCCCCAGATTGAGCTGGAGGGCGTTCTGCTCACCATGTACGACAGCCGGACCAACCTCTCCATGCAGGTGGCCGAGGAGGTCAAGCGTCACTTCCCCGGTCAGGTCTACGCCACCGTGATCCCCCGCACCGTGCGGCTGAGCGAGGCTCCCAGCCACGGCAAGCCCATCGACGCCTACGACCCCTACTCCCGGGGCACCGAGGCTTACAAGTCTCTAGCCCAAGAGGTCATCGGGGCAAACAAATAAAAATCCAATGTTTCACGTCGGAGCGTATAGAAAACTTGCCGGTGGCAAGTTTTTAGCTCCGACCGAGGCAGCTATGCTGCCGAGGGCCCTGTACGTTAGCGGAACCAATTTCCCAATGTTTCACGTGAAACATTGGGAAATCCACCAAAGAAAAGAAAGGACTGATCTCCTATGGCAACCAAAGAACGCGGCCTGGGCAAGGGCCTGGGCGCCCTCTTGGGGGACGCCGCCCTCCAGGACCAGCAGGAGGGCCAGGGCTCCCTCTCCCTCCCCATCTCTCAGGTACAGCCCGCCCTGAACCAGCCCCGGAAACGGTTTGAGGAGGAGGCCCTCCAGGATCTGGCCGACTCCATCCGGGTCCATGGCATCATTCAGCCCCTTACCGTCCGGCGGCTGAGCTCAGGCTACTACCAGATCATCGCCGGCGAGCGGCGGTGGCGGGCAGCCAAGCTGGCCGGGCTCAAGGAGGTCCCCGCCGTGGTCATCGAGGCTGACGACCGCAAGGCCGCCGAGCTGGCCATGATCGAAAACCTCCAGCGGGAGGACCTGAATCCCATCGAGGAGGCCAATGGCTACCGGACCCTCATGGCCGACTTCGGCATGAACCAGGAGGAGGTGGCCACCCGGGTGGGCAAGTCCCGCTCTGCCATCGCCAACGCCTCCCGGCTCCTCTCCCTCCCCGACGCCGTCCAGGCTCTGCTGGAGGAGGGCAAGCTCTCGGCGGGCCATGCCCGCGCCCTGCTCTCCCTCCCCGAGGCCGGGCAGCAGCGAAACCTGGCCCAGCGGGTGGTAGAGGAAGAGCTCTCGGTCCGTCAGACCGAGGATGCCGCCAAGCGGATCATCCGCTATATGGATGAGCAAGCCGCCGCCCGCCCCAAGGAGACCGGGGGTGAGGACGCCAACCAGATCTACCGGGAGGCCGCGGCCAAGGACCTGTCCAGCCGTCTGGCCCGGAAGGTCACCATCCACCACGGGGTCCGCAAGGGCCGCCTGGAGTTTGAGTACTACGGGGACGAGGACCTGGCCTCCCTGCTGGATCTGCTGGAGGGCATACGGGTCAAGGAGGCCAAGTCATGAGCAGAAACCCCAGCCGTCCCCACCCCTCCGGAGAGCTCCAACATCAGGCCGAGCACACTGTCCCCCGGAAAAGTCCCTCCATTTTGGTTTACCTGGCGGTCCTCTTTGTGGTGGCCTTCTTCCTGCTGTTCATCGCCTATTTTCAGCAGCAGCGGCTCAACAAGGAGGCCACTGATGACGCCAGAAAGCAATCGGCCTCAGCCCTGCAGTCCATTCAGGATCTGCTGTCTGAGAACGAAAAGCTCCGCGAGGAGGTAAGCGGCCTGGAGGCCCGGGTGGATGCCCTTGCCCAGGAAAAGGATTCCCTGAACCTGACCATCCAGGGTTGGGCCGATCAAGCCGACCTGGCCGAGCGGCAGTTGGCCGCCATGGACTACTTTTGGCGGATCCAGCGACTCTACTCCCGGGGCTCCCGCCGGAGCGCCCTGGAGCTGGTCCAGGAGTTTGAGTCCTCCGGCCTCACCCAGGAACTTCCCCGGACCAATCCTTCCGGCATAGAGGGCACCTCCCCCGCCGACCAGTATCAGGCCCTGCTGGATGCCCTGGACTACCGCCCGGAGCCGTGACCCATTCAGCCGCCCCCAGGCGGCGGAGATTTTAGGGGAAATTCCCAAAGGTTACAATACTGTCAGCGGCAGCGGCGCAAAAGGTGCTCTGTGTCGCTGTGAGGAAGCCGCCGGAGTAAGTGGATATTGCTGAACTTTTCCGTCGGTCCACCTTTTTTCTTTTTTTGGAGTCCAGAACCGCTACTTTTCTTTTTTCTCAAAAAAGAAAAAAGCGGTTTTGGCCCCGCGGCGGATGCCGCAAAAAATAACAAATACGAGTTCGGCTGATACAAAGAAAATCAATTTTTCAATGTTTCACGTGAAACATCGAAAAATGCAAAGGAGAAATTCATCATGCTTGACATCCGTTTTGTTCGGGAAAACCCTGACATCGTCAAGGAAAACATCAAAAAGAAGTTTCAGGACGAGAAGCTGCCCTTGGTGGACCAGGTCATCGACCTGGACGCCCGGCGCCGCGCCGCCATCACCCAGGTGGAGGAGCTGAAGGCCCAGCGCAACAAGCTGAGTAAGGCCAACGGCCCCCTCTTTGGCCAGCTCAAGAAGGCTGAGGGTGAGGAGAAGGCCAAGCTCCAGGCCCAGATCGACGCCAACATGGCCGCGGTGAAGGCCGATGAGGAGGAGCTGGCCCGGCTGGACAAGGAGGTGGCTGAGCTGGAGGAGCAGATCCGCCACATCATGCTCACCATCCCCAACATCATTGATCCCTCGGTGCCCATCGGCAAGGACGACAGCGAGAACGTGGAGGTGGAGCGGTTCGGGGAGCCTTTGGTCCCCGACTTCGAGATCCCCTACCACACCGACATTATGGAGTCCTTTGACGGCATCGACCTGGACGCCGCCGGGCGGGTGTCCGGCTCCGGCTTTTACTACCTGCTGGGGGACATTGCCCGGCTCCACGAGGCCGTGCTGGCCTACGGCCGGGACTTCATGATCTCCAAGGGCTTTACCTACTGCATCCCCCCCTTCATGATCCACGGCAACGTGGTGGAGGGGGTCATGTCCCAGACCGATATGGACGCCATGATGTACAAGATCGAGGGAGAGGACCTCTACCTCATCGGCACCAGCGAGCACTCCATGATCGGCCGGTTCAT
>JAGBDQ010000163.1 GCA_017937415.1 Oscillospiraceae bacterium | reverse complement strand
TACATCGAAGGGGTGGATGTGCCCATCTCGGAATACTTCCCCCATCTGCTGGACTCAGGCAGCCCTTACGCCGGGGAAATTACCATCTGGCACCTTCTCACCCACTCCTCCGGCTTCTACGGCACGGACAACGAGCTGTGGGAGACATGGCGCAGCTCGGAAAACTGGGTGGATTTCGTGCTGGAGCAGTCCATTGTGGCCCAGCCCGGCACCACCTTCAACTACTCCACCGGCAACTCCCACCTGCTGGGGGTCATCGTAGAGATGGCCACCGGCAAGAGCCTGCTGGAATACGGTAAAGAGGTCCTGTTTGACCCCCTGGACATGGACAGCGTGGACTGCGGCCTGGACCCTAATAGCTGGTGCGACGGGGGCAACGGCTTTGCTCTCAGCGTCCACGACATGGCTAAATTTGGTCAGCTTTTCCTCCAGAAGGGCGTTTGGGCGGGGGAACAGATCGTCCCTGAGAGCTGGGTGGAGGAGTCCACCACCCTCCAGTTCAAGCGGAACTCAGGCTCTGCCGACTACGGCTACCAGTGGTGGGTGCGCACATTCGGGGAGGCGCGCTATCCGGCCTATTTCGCCCAGGGGCATTTCGGGCAGTATATCTTTGTGGTGCCCGACCTGGAGCTGGTGGTGGCCATCACCAGCTACCACAACGGTTCCAGCAGTATGTACTGGCGGTTTATGAACGACATTGTGGCCGGGTGCACCCCGCCCGCCGCGTAAAAAGATCCGGAAGGTGAAATTTCACCTTCCGGATCTTTTTAGGTCCTCGCAGTTGTACGAAGTTGTATGAAAAAAGCGGTCAAAAATCGCTGTGTTGCCCTCTGAAAAAGGCAAGTTGCACCCTCGAAAGGGGCATTGCGCCCTACGAAGGGTATCATTGCAGATCCGACAGAGACAGGGAACGTCATTTTGCTTCGAAAGACGACCGTTCCCGGGTGTTTCGCAGGAAAGGACCTCCCTGCGAAGCGCCCTATTTTCCCACGCAGAACCGCTCAAAAATGCGCCCGGTGATGTCCTCCCGCACGGTTTTGCCCGTGAGCTCCCCCAGAGCGGAAAGGGCCTCCTCCACATCGGTGAGGAGGGCGTCGGGAGTGTCCCCCTGGTCCAGCGCGGACAGGGCCCGCTCCACCCCGGTCTTGGCCCGGGAGACCGCCTCGGCCTGCCGGGCGTTGGTGAGAAGGGCCTCCCCTTCCCCGGCCTCCCCGGCGGGGAAAAGCCGGGCCACCAGCTCTCCCAACTTCTCCAGCCCCTCCCCGGTCTTGGCCGAGAGGGCCACGGAGTCGGGCAGGGCGATCATGGGCATGGGGGAGAGGGCGGGGGGAAGGTCAGACTTATTGTAAATGAGCAGGGTGGGAGCTGTGGCCATGGCCCTGCGGACCAGGTCCAGGTCCTCGGCCGTAAAGCCCACGGACCGGTCCACCACCACCAGGATCAGCCCCGCCCCCTCCATAGCTTTCCGGGAGCGCTCCACCCCCAGCTTTTCCACCGGGTCGGCGGTGTCACGCACCCCGGCGGTGTCCACAAGACGCAGGAGCACGCCCCCCAGCACACAGGTCTCCTCCACCG
>JAGBDQ010000162.1 GCA_017937415.1 Oscillospiraceae bacterium | reverse complement strand
GCGGGAACAGGAAGAAAAGGAGCAGAAAAAAGTCGAGCGGAAGTTTAGCCGGGGGGCGATGTAACGGACAATAGGAGGGCACTCCAAGGGGTGCCCTCCTAACCTATACTTGTCAGCGGGTGCTTTTGCTGTTATAATGAAAGCAACAAATTGAGATTTGAGGAGGGTAATCTTATGTTGCCATATTCTATTTTGATGTTTGCTGTTTCTATACTCCTTATAGTGTTTAGTATTTTGATTTATCGGGGCAAAACAGATTTGATACACAGTTACCATCAAGAAAAAGTAAAAGATAAGGTGAGCTATGGTAGAGCATTTGGAAAGGCGCTATTTGTAGTTGCTCTTGCTCCCTTTGCCAGTGGCGTTATTGCATTGTTCGCTAATTCAAATACTTCAAATCTGCTTGTAATAACTGCAGTTCTTGTTCTGATTTTTGGCTTTGTTCTGGGATTTTGCTGCATTTTAGCAGTACAAAGGAAATATAATAAAGGACTATTCTAATTCCGGTTTATCGGGGAGTTTTCTATTGATGAACGCCCCGGAAAAGGCAGGAAATGCCGTTGCATTTCCTGCCTTTTGTGATACACATTCAAAGACAAGGGGACAGTTCTTTTGTCTTCGTAAGTAGTGGTCAGGGCCTTGTTGCCAGCGTTGGTGTCTTATTCTTGTTATAGATAAATGTGAAGTTCAAGTCAAGGGTGGAACTCCGAATTCCGGGTGCCTCTACGGACAGGAGGCAAGTGAGCCCCTTCGGACAGAAGGGACGGTTCTTCTGCTTTGTGAGGGGCCAAGACAGAAAGAACCGTCCCTCTGTCCTTCGGGGGTGGGGAAAACCCTGTTGACAGAGGAGTTTGGGGCCATGTAAAATACATTTGATAGACAACTTTTGATTTCCGGTGGTACGATGGGTTTGCAAGGGAGTGAGCGGAATGGAACTGGGCGGACAGATCAGGAAATACCGGGACGCGCTGGGGCTCTCCCAGGAGGAACTGGCCGAGAAGATCTTTGTCACCCGGCAGAGCGTCTCCAACTGGGAGAACGGCAAGACCTATCCTGACCTTCAGAGCCTGCTGCGGCTCAGTGAGCTCTTCAGCCTTTCCCTTGACGAACTCATCAAAGGAGATATTGAGACCATGAAAGAAGAAATTAACAAGGCTGAGATCGAAAAGATGAACCGGTGGGGCGGGCTGCTCACTCTATTGATGCTGGCGGTGGTGATCCTGCCGGTACCTCTGCTGAAGCTGCTGGACACAGTGGGGTTCCTGCTGGTAATGGGCCCCCTGTTCGTTGTGGCCATGGCGGTGGCCCTGAAGGTGGAGAAGATCAAAAAGGACAACGATGTCCACACCTACAAGGAGATCGTGGCCTTCAGCGAGGGAAGGCGGCTGGACGAGCTGGATAAGGCCGTGGAGAAGGGCAAGCGCCCCTATCAAGCCCTTGTGGCGGCCCTGAGCGCCGCCCTGATCGCCCTCTTGGCGGCAGGGGCCATCAGTTTGATGTACCTTGCTTTTGACTACCTGACAAAAGGCTGAGAAAAGGAGCCGGCCCGCCTTGGGCCGGCTCCTTTTAATGCTTACTCGGTGGTGTAGTTGTCGAAATAGCCCTGAATGTAGACGATGGGGGTGCCCTTGTCGCCGCTGCCCGAGGTCAGGTCGCACAGGGAGCCGATCAGGTCGGTGAGCCGCCGGGGGGTGGTGCCCTCCGAGGCCATCTGGCCCTTCAGGTCGGCATCCTTTTTCTTGATGGCCCCGGAGATGGCGTCCCGGAGCTCGGCGCCCGAAAGGGCGGCAAAGTCGTTGTCGGCCAGATATTTCAGCTTCAGCTCGTTGGGGGTGCCCTCCAGGCCGGGGGTGTAGGCGGGGGAGACCACCGGGTCAGCCAGCTCCCAGATCTTGCCCACCGGGTCCTTAAAGGCCCCGTCTCCATAGACCATGACTTCCACATGCTTGCCGGTGGCCTCCAGCAGCTTCTTCTGAATGGTCTCCACCAAGGGCTGGGCGTCCCGGGGGAAAAGCTTCACCTTGTCCTCGGTGGCCTTGTTGGAACCCAGAAGGCCGTAGGGGTTGTAACCGCTGCCGTTCACGCTTTCGGTGAGGATGTCGTCCAGGCCCAGGACCACCTGGCCGCCGGCGGCCTTGAGGAGCCGTTTGGACCGGGCCCGGGTGTGAATATCGCAGGTCAGGACATGGTCAGTGTAAGCCAGCACGGCCCGGGGATCGTTGGCAAAGATGACCTCCACCTCAGTCCCGCAATCCTTGATGAGGTTTTCATAGTACTCCACATAGTCTACCCCGGTAAAGGGATGCTTCTCATAGCCGAAAAGCGTCCGGTACTGCTCCAGGGTCAGCACATCTTTGTAAGGGTCAACGCCCTTCTCGTCCAGGGCGTCCAGAGAGATCAGGTGATTGCCCACCTCGTCCGAGGGATAGGAGAGCTGAAGAATTACCTTCTCACAGCCCTTGGCGATGCCCCGCAGGCAGATGGCGAAGCGGTTCCGGGAGAGAATGGGGAAGACCACCCCCACGGTGCCGCCGCCCAGCTTGTGCCGCACATCGGCGGCGATCTGGTCCACGGTGGCGTAGTTGCCCTGGGCCCGGGCCACGATAGCCTCGGTCATGGCCACCACGTCCCGGTCCCGGATGGCAAAGCCATCCTCCCGGGCGGCGTCCAGCACACATTGGGTCACGATTTGGGCGAGGTCGTCCCCCTCACGGATAATGGGAGCACGGATGCCCCGGGAGACAGTGCCGACCATACGGCTCATAAAAGAACACTCCTTTGTGGAAAAATCAAAAGGTTTCGATCTGGCTTTTATTATATCGAAAATCCGGGAAAAAGTAAATAGGGAAGGGAAAACTTGGATAAAACAGAGGGGACGTCCGACGGGACGTCCCCCTTGCTTTTAGTGCAGGTCAATGATCTCGTGACGCTTGGGTCCGGTGGAGACGATCTTGATGGGGACTTCGATCTCCTTCTCGATGAACTTCACGTAGTTCTGGGCCGCTTGGGGCAGCTTGCCAAACTCCGTGATACCCCGAATGTCACATTTCCAGCCAGGCAGAGTCTCATAGACCGCTTTGGCTTTGGGCAGCAGGGCAGGGACAGGGAATTCCCTTGTCACCTTTCCGTCAATCTCGTAACCCACGCAGACCTTGATCTCATCCAGATAGCCCAGGCAGTCAATGGCGGTGAGGGCCACTTCGGTGGCGCCCTGGACCATGCAGCCGTACCGGCTGGCCACGGCGTCGTACCAGCCCACCCGGCGGGGCCGGCCGGTGGTGGCGCCGAACTCACCTTTATCACCGCCACGGCGACGAAGCTCGTCGCCTTCTTCGCCCAGCAGTTCGCTGACAAAAGGCTCGGTCTGGGCCCCCACGCAGGAGGAGTATGCCTTGGAAACACAGATCACATCGGAGATAGCCGTAGGC
>JAGBDQ010000161.1 GCA_017937415.1 Oscillospiraceae bacterium | reverse complement strand
CCACATGGCAGACAGAGGCGCCCGCCGCGGCACAGGCCACCGTGGCGGCGCCGGTATAGGCGAAAAGGTTCAGCACGCTGATGGGCCGGCCCGCCTTCTCGATAGCTTGGCGGCAAAAGTCCCAGTTGGCCGCCTGCTCGGGAAAGATCCCGGTGTGCTTGAAGTTCATGGGCTTCACGTTGAAGGTCAGGTCCCTGTAATTCACGGTCCAGCGCTCAGGGAGCTCCTTCTTGGCCCACTCTCCGCCGCCGGTGGAGGACCGGGCATACCGGGCATGGTGCTTTTTCCAGCGGGGATCGTTCCGCGGGGTCTGCCAAATGGCCTGGGGGTCCGGCCGGACCAGGATATATTTCCCCCAGCGCTCTAACTTTTCTCCGCCGCCGCAGTCGATGAGCTCATAATCCTTCCATGCGTCAGACAGCCACACGGTAACACCCCCTTCTGCATTTGCGCATAATAAGACAGTATAATTAACTTTGGTATTATACCACAAGAGAAATTCAGCGTCAACGCAAGAAATGGGAAATCCGGCTTTTTCGCACTTATTTTCCCAATTCCCTTCCCATATCGAATGATCTGTGGTACAATAGCCCCACGGTGGTCCTGTTTGACCGTCAAGGATCCCCCATTCAAACCAGAAAGGCTGAGATACCTATGGAAGAACCCCGTATTATCCTGGTGGCCGAGACCGGCGCCGATATTCCCCCTGAGCTGGCCGAGCGCTACCAGATCCAGATCGTCCCCATGCACGTCACCTTCGGAAGCGATACCCGGGACGACGGCACCTTCCCCTCGGACGAGGTCTGCGACTTCTATGACCGCACCGGCACCCTGTGTAAGACCAGCGGCAGTGTACCCGAGGATTTTACCAAGTGCTTTGACGATATCCATACCAAGTGGCCCCAGGCTCAGATCCTCTATCTGGCCTACTCCTCCGCCACCACCTGCTCCTACCAGAGCGCCCAGATCGCCGCTGAGGACCGGGACTATGTGACCAGTTTGGACACGAAAATGGCCTGCGCCGGACAGTGCTGCATCGTGATCGAGACCGCCAAGTGGCTGGAGGCCCATCCCGAGGCCACTGTGCAGGAGGCCTCCACTGTGGCCCAGGGGCTCATCGACCGGGCCAATATGTGCTTTATCCCCAAGGACATGGAGTATCTCCGGGCCGGCGGCCGGGTGAGCAACGCGGTGGCTTTGGTGGGTAAGGTCCTGGGGATCACTCCTCTCATTGAGTTTGTGGACGGCAAGTTAGTGGCCACACGGAAGCTCCGGGGCAAGTTAGAGGCGCTGGCCCCCAAGCTGATCACTGAGTACACAGAAAAGTGGGAGTTAGACCGGAAAGAGCTTTGGCTCATCTGGACCCCCCGCTTCCCCGAGGAGCTGAAAAAATCCCTGGAGGAAACCGCCAGGGGTCTGGGCTTTGAAACAGTCACCTGGATCAAAAGCGGCGGAGTCATCACCTCCCACTCCGGTCCCAGCGCCTTCGGTGTGGTGGGTTTTACCAAAGCCTGAGCCGGACGCGCTTTTATAAGACCACGCAATAACAAACAGGACGCCGACCGTTAGGTCGGCGTCCATTCTGTTCGATAGATATTTCTTAAGAGGAAAAGAGGTTGCCTCCCTTCCTCTCCAGAGCGCGTTTTTACCGACCCGTGGGCCAATGGATCAAACCCAACTTTCCTCACTCTCCGGTTTTCTCTCCCGGGTCATGAGTTCGGTGACCACGGCCTTGGGATCCTTCCCCTCATAAAGCACCTGATAGGCGGCTCCCGCAATGGGCATCTCCACCCTCAGCTTATCCGCCAGGGTCTTTGCGGTAGCGGCAGCATAGTAGCCCTCCACCACCATGCCGTTTCCCCCCACCGCCTCCTGTACCGGGGTACCTTGGCCGATGGCAATGCCGCAGCGACGGTTCCGGGAGTGCATGGAGGTACAGGTGACGATCAGGTCCCCGATCCCCGCCAGGCCGGCGAAGGTCTCCTTCCGCCCCCCCATGGCCTCCCCCAGCCGGGCGATCTCGGTGAGGCCCCGGGTCATGAGCATAGCCTTGGTGTTGTCCCCCAGGCCCAGACCGTCGCTGACGCCGGCCGAGAGGGCGATGACATTCTTGAGGGCGGCCCCCAGCTCCACCCCCACCACATCGTCGGTGGTGTAGACCCGGAAATAGGGGTTCATGAAGAGATCCTGGGTCAGTTCAGCAGCCGCCTTGTCCTTGGAGGCAGCCACCACGGCAGTGGGGATCCGGCGGCCCACCTCCTCGGCGTGGGAGGGTCCGGACAGGGCCACCACCGGATGTCCGGGCAGCTCCTCTCCGATCACATCGGTCAGAATGAGGGAGGTATCCTTTTCAATACCCTTGGACACCGAGATCACCACGGCGTCCGGCTCCAAAAGATCCCTGACCTGCCGGGCGGCGGAGCGCACCGCGAAAGAGGGGGCCGCAATGACCACCGCCTGACAGCCCTTCACACAGTTCAAGTCATCAGTGAGCTCCAGTGCCGGGGGCAGCGGGACCCCTTTGAGCTGGGGGTTCTCCCGACTTTGAGACATTTCCCGGCACTTTTCTGTCCGGCGGCACCACAGCGTGACTTGGTGGCCGTTCTCCGCCAGCACCAGGGCCAGGGCGGTGCCCCACCCCCCCGAGCCAAGGACGGTGATGTTCATTTCGAGTCCCCTTTCTTATGGAAGGACAGCTTGTTTTCTGTCCCGGTCAGCAGCCGTTTGATGTTGGCCCGGTGCATCCAGAGGACCAGCACGCCCAAAAAGGTGGCGATGGCCATGATGATGGGGTCGTGGGTCACAAAAAGCCAGGTGCCCACGGGAAAGGCCGCGGCGGCCAACACCGAGCCCAAAGACACATACCGGGTCAGCAGCACCGGAAACAGGAAGCAGCTCCACACCAGCAGGGCCAGCTTGGGGGACAGCATGAGGGCGATGGTTCCGCCGGACAGAATACCCTTGCCTCCCTTGAAGCCGAACATACAGGGAAACATGTGGCCCAGCAGGCAGAACATGGCGGCTTCATACTTG
>JAGBDQ010000160.1 GCA_017937415.1 Oscillospiraceae bacterium | reverse complement strand
GCGGGAGACCGCCCACCCTGTGTCTCAGGTGGCCGAGCTGTGCGGGTTCCAGGACATGAGCTATTTCGCCAAGAGCTTCCGGCTCTGGAAGGGCTGCACCCCCCGGGAGTACCGGGATAGGAGCGGCGCGGCGGAAAAGCGCTGACCGGACAGGGACGTCGTTATACATCCCGCAGGGTTGTTCCCCCAAAAACTTATTCATCCGATATAGGATAAACAAGTTTTGAAAAGACTTGAACTTGTTTATCCGATATGATATAATTAAGTTCGAATAAAACGTGGAGGATCAAAGATGGATTTTCATGTATATGAGGATATTGAGATCATCTTGGAACTGTTGGGGATGACCATTCAGGAATTTGCGGATGAACTTCAAGTGAGCACCAGTACCGTTTCCCGCTGGAAAGAGCCGGGAGAGACGGTTTCCCCTGCCAATCTTGAGAGGATCTATGACTATGCGTTCAAAAAGAATATCCGCCTGAATAGGATTAAGGAACAGCTGTTTCGGGAAGAATGTTTGGAGAACCATGTGCTTTTGTTTCATGGGGCAAAAACAGAGATCACCGGTGATATTTCTATTGAAAAGTCAAGAAAAAATAACGATTTCGGCCAGGGCTTCTATTGCGGAGAAAGCCTGGAGCAATCTGCGATGTTTGTGTCCAACTTTCCGCAATCAAGCCTGTATATGTTGGATTTCGACAAATCCGGGTTGCGGGAGTTGAAACTGGGTGTAGAACAGGATTGGATGCTGATGATTGCGTTCTTCCGTGGAAAACTGACAGCATATGCAGGGCATCCAATGGTTCAAAGGATCCTGAACCGCTTGAATGGAGTTGACTATGTGGTAGCGCCCATTGCAGACAATCGGATGTTCCAGATCATTGACAGCTTTATTGAGGGCGAAATAACGGATGTCCAGTGTCAGCACTGCCTTTCAGCGACCAACTTGGGCAACCAATATGTTTCCCTTACACAGCGGGCGGTGGATCGGATCAAGGTCCTCCGCAGATGCTATTTGGCACCGGCGGAGAAAGAAGCCTATATCTCAGAACGGAGCGGGGATGCCAGAGTCAGCAACGATAAGGTCAAAATTGCCCGTAGGCAGTATCGTGGACAGGGACAGTATATTGAGGATATTTTGATATGAAAAAAATAGACGAAGAAGGCCTGAAGCTATGCGCATTACAGGCTGATGTTTTTGAAAATTCCCTTGAAGCAATGGAGTGCAGCTCCCCCATTTTTATCCGCAGATTTATGAATTCCCGGGTCGCGTCCAGAATGGACAGAAGGGGATTCATGCTGGGTGTCTGCGACACAGTCCATATATTAGACGAGGTGGACTCACAATATGGACCAACTGCTTACGGAAAGGAACGATACGGTCGGGAGGAACTTTATTGGCTGGGATACCTGTATCGATACTGGGCATATACCTATGAAAAGAGCAGCAAACAGGTATATAAACAGATGAAAGCAAAGGATCTTCGTAAGCTGTACTATCCATATCACTCCCTGGACCCTGCACAAGCTATTGAGAGGATCTTGGAGGGCAGCGGCAGCAAGGAAGAAGACTATACAGAAAAAGGGGTCAAAATTTTTCGGAAGATCCTGGAACGGGAGAAAAAGGCGGAAACCATCCGGACAGGGAAAAACCCATAGAAGCGCAAAAGAGGAAGGGTTATGGCCCTTCCTCTTTGCCGTTCTATTCAGCCCGCAGCCGCTCCTCGGGCAGGTCGGCGATGCGGGAGAGCAGCTCACAGATCTCCTCCTTCAGAGTCCCCTCCCCGATGGCATACATAAAAAAGCTGGCGGTGGGCCACTGACACACCATGACGATCCAGGCGTACCAGATCATGGCCTGGAGCTCCTGTTCGGTGGCGTGATAGAATTGGAGCATATGGGCCATGTCTCTTTGGTAGCCCCGGAGGGCCAGCTCCAGCCGGACATCCGCCCCCACCGGGGCCTCCTCGTCGCCGTATTCGAAGCCGGCCAGGTTGGCCAGCTGGTTGACAATGACCTCAGTCCCCGCCAGGTTGAAGTCGATGAACCCGGCAAAATTCCCCTTCCCGTCCACCAGCACGTTGGAAAGGTTCTCGTCCCCCTGGAAAACGCAGCGGGGCAGGTCCCGGTAGACCGCCTGGAGCTTTCGGCGGATGTCCCCATGCCGGGCCTCCAGCCGTTGGGCCAGGGCCTCCTCCCCCACCCCGCGAAGGGCCTCCATCAGGCTGTCAAAGTTATCCTGCTTTTCGTCCTTGCCCTCCAGGGCGTCGTAGGGGTTCAGGTCGAACAGGCTGTACATGCCCATGGTGTCGGACAGGTCTACGTTCCGGTAGGCCTCGGCAAACCGGGCCACCGCCTCATTTACCTGGAGGGCCAGGCGGGTCCCCTCGCTGTCCTCGATCTCGCCGTCCCGTTCCCGGGCCAGGGGCAGGTCGATGTACTCGGACAGGTAGCACAAAAGCCCCTTCCAGGGGTGCAGGTATGTTCCGCCGCTGTCCGGAACAAAGGCCGGGCATTGGTATCCCATGGCCCGGTACCGCTCCACCAGGCGGCCCAGTTCCCCCATGCGCTTCTCGGTCATGTCGGGAGCGTTGCAGAACCGGAGCACCCATTTTTTGTCTATGATGTAATTCAAACGGATGTCGGCGGCCTCCCGAGTGGAGTCCATCAGCTTGATCCTGTCCGCCCCTTCTACGCCGAATTTGGCAAGTTCGGCCAGAATGTCCCGGGCTTCGGGGGCTTTTACTTCCTTGGGGAAGTTTTCATTGGTCTCTAAGACATATCGTTTTTCTGTCATGGGGGGATTCTCCCTTCTGCTTGTACGCCGCGGCTTCAGCCTTCCCGCAGGACTCTGTTCTCCAAGGTGATCACCCGGTTGACGTTCAGAGAACAAACACCAGATCATCCCCGTCCATCTCCTCCGACTTTACAAATCCGATAGATGTATAGAGCCTCTGGGCCTTGATATTGTCCACCTCGGTGGAAAGCTTGACGGGCATTTGGGGGTCTACAGCTTTCAGGATGGCCACGGCCAGGCGGGCCGCCTCTTTTCCGTACCCCAGTCCCTGAAAGCGCCTGTCCAGATAATAGCTCCAGCTGAAGCCGCCGTCCTTCACTATCCAAGTTCGCAGGGCGATATACCCGATTTTTTCCCCGTCCCTTTTGCAGATCACGCAGGGGACATTGTCCCCGGGGGCGAGATAGGCCCTCCCGATGGAGAAGCCCGCGGGATTCACATACTCCTCCTGCCCCGGCGCCAGTGAGCACTCCACCACGGCGTACCACAGGTCGTCATTGTTTTCAATGGGCCGGATGGTGAGCCTTTCCGAGCTCCAGACTTCCTTCGGAAGGCTCTTTATCTTGTCCGCAAATGACGGTTTCATAAGGGGTTCCTCCTGTAAAAGATAACTCTGTCAGTCAGGTCACAGCTTTCTCTTCAATCTGTCCATCTCCCGGCGAACCTTGTCCACGGTCTCCCCGGTGGTGGTGTTCCATTCATCGGCCAGGAGGGTGATCTCCTCCTCCAGCGCGGCAATGGCTCCAGGGGCATCCCCGGCCAGCTCCCGCGCCTGGGCAATGGATTCCAGCATGTCCGCGTATCTGGGCGGGGGTTGGAGCTCAAAGCATTTTCGATAGTACTCTTCCGCCCTGCCGTACTGCCCCATGCGGGCCATGGCGTCTCCCATGCTGTACCACACCAGCCAGTCCTCCGGCCAGTCCCGGCACATCTGCTCCCAGAGGGCCATGGCCTCCTGCCGCTCCCCGGCGGCCCAGGCGATGAGCCCCCGGTACAGCGGCGTGCGGAAGGTGCCGTCCACTGGAGCCATCCGCTCAAGCCAAGTACGGGCCTCCTCCAGCCGTCCGTCGTCGATGAGCTGGTCCAGCAGCCACATGTAGCCGCCCCGGTTGTCCGGGTTCTTCTTCAAAAAGTCCTGGTACCAACGGATCAGCTCCCGGTGGTTGGTGTAGCACCAGTCGGCCAGCCGCCCGCCCATGGCGTGGACCAGCTCGTCGTGGGCCCCCTTGCAGACCGGGTCCCGGCGGAGGGCTTCCTTGGCGTATTCGGCGGCCAAGGCCCGGTGCTCGTCGGCCAGGTGGTTCTCCATGTCGGCGAGCAGCTCATGGGGACGGCCGTTCTCCGGCTCCCGCCGGGCCTTTTCTAATAAAAAGGCTTTTTCCCGCTCCACAAGAACGGGATCCAGCACCCGCTCATCCCAGAGCATATTCTGAATGCGGTCGATCCGGTCCTCGTCCGGGATGGCGAAGAGCTGGTCGATGGTGACCCCGAAGAGCACCGAGAGCTGGGGCAGCATCCCGATGTCGGGGAGGGCGGCGTTCCGTTCCCACTTGCTCACCGCCTGGGCGGTGACTCCAAGCTGCTCGGCCAGGGCCTCCTGGGTCAGGCCCTTGGCCTGGCGCAGGCTTTTGATCTGATTTCCCAATTCCATACTGACAGCCTCCTTTTGAAAATAGTTTGCCGGCGTGAGACCATCATAGCAGAGGGCTTGCATACCTGCCAGCGACCGGCAGGCCAGAGCAGCTCAACCCCTGGTTGAGCTACTCCCAGGTCTTCCACACCTCGGGCTGGTAGCCCACGGTGGCCTGTTTGCCGTTTCTCACCACGGGAGTCTTGATGAGCTTGGGATCCTCAAAGAGCTTGTCCAGCTTGGCGTCGTCGTAGGCCAGGTATTTGAGCAGGGCGGCGTCCGGGTTCTTCCAGTCGATGAGCTCCTCCAGCCCCACAGCCCGGACCACGCTTTGGAGCTCCCCACGGCTCATGCCGTATTTCAGAATATCCACGGCCTGGAATTTCACCCGCCGCTCCTTAAAGTACCGCTCGGCCTTTTTGGTGTCAAAACACTTGCTTTTTCCAAAAATTTGAATGTTCATAGCACTTATTCTCCTGTATAGGTAAACCTGGGGCCGGAATATCCGTCCCGCTCCACGTGCTCGCTCCACATGCCCGCCGGGCGGACCCAGATGCCCCGGTCACCGTAGAGAGCTTGGTAGACCACCATAGGCTCTAAGGTCTCGGAGTGGCGGGCCACATACAAAAGCCGGTACTCGTTGCCCTTGAAATGGCGGTAGCGGCCTGGTTTCAATTCCTCCATAACAGTCTCCTCCTCCGGGGATAAAAGCTGAGGATATTTTATCATAAAAAGACTGACCGTTCAATGAAAAACGGGTTATTTTTCCCGCCGCCGGGATACAATAGAGACATCTTTTGAGAAAAAGGGTGTTTCTGTCATGAAAGCTGTGATCCTGGCCGGCGGCGAGGGAAGCCGCCTGCGTCCTCTGACCCTGGGCCGCCCCAAGCCCATGACCCCTCTCTTCGGCAAGCCGGTGCTGGGCCACCTGCTGGACCTGCTCCGCCGCCACGGGGTGAAGGAGGCTGCCATCACTCTTGGGTATCTTCCCAATATGGTCATGGACCACTTTGGGGACGGCGCCGGGTGGGGCATGGAGCTGAAATACTTCGTGGAGGACTTGCCCCTGGGCACCGCGGGCAGCGTGCGCCAGTGCCTGGAATACGTGGGAAAGGAGGACTTCCTGGTCCTCAGTGGGGACGGGGTTTGCGACCTGGACCTCACCGCCTTTATGGAGAAGCACAAAAAGAGCGGGGCGATGGCCTCCATGGTCCTCAGCCGCCGGGAGCAGCCCTTGGATTACGGCCTGGTGCGGGTGGACCGGGAGAACCGGATCACCGGCTTTGTGGAAAAGCCCGGATGGGGACAGGTGGACACCGAGCGGGTGAATACCGGGGTGTACGCCCTCTCCCCCCGATGCTTTGAGCTGCTTCCCGCCGCCATCCCCCAGGATTTCGGCCGGGATCTGTTCCCCGCCCTTTTGGAGATGGGACAGGACCTGCGGGGCTGGACCATGCCGGGATACTGGCAGGACATGGGGGACTGCGGGGCCTATCTGGACTGCGTGAAGGACGCCCTGGCGGGGCGGGTGCTCCTGGACCTGGAGACCGGCCGGGCTGAAGCCCCCGCCGGGGTGGAGGTGAAGGAGCCCTGCTGGATCGGAAAGCGGGTCTCCCTCTCCCCCGGGGCGGTCATCGGCCCCTACACCGCCATCGGGGAGGGCTCCACCGTGGAGACCGGGGCGGTGGTGGAGCGGTCGGTGCTGCTGGGGGGCCATGTGGG
>JAGBDQ010000159.1 GCA_017937415.1 Oscillospiraceae bacterium | reverse complement strand
CGGAGGTCACATAGCCGCATTCGGAGTTTTCACAGCGAAAATACTCCATGTCAAAACACTCCTTTGCATCTTGCGATATGCTTTACTGATGAAACGGATGGAAACTCTGTTTATTTCCCACCGAGCGCATCCTTCAAAAAGCGTTCCATCTCCCGCTTGGTGGGGAAGTTTGCAATGTACATCTGGTTGCCCATGGCGCCCGAGAGGGCGTCGGCCACCCGGCCCACCAGCTTCAGATGAGGGCCGTATTTTTCCACCAGCGCCTCATGGGAGAGCTTGAAGGTCTTTCCGTCCCGGCGTCCGGCAAAGACACAGAAGTTGTGTTCTCCCGGCTCCTGGGTGGAATGATCGAAGGCGATCATGTCGGCCCAGACCTTGTATACGTCGGTGGAGTGGGCAAAATTCATCATATCCGGAGAAATGCCGCCGCTGGGACGCATATTGACCTCTAACGCCACGATATCTCCCTTTTTGCCAAGCCCTTCCTGATCCTGGGTAAGGCGGAAGAACTCCAGATGGACGAATCGGCTTTTGACCCCAAAACTCTTCACCGTGGCCCGGCCGGCCTTTCGAATGTCGGCGGGAAGCTCTTTCTGGATGTAAAAAGCACAGTTGCCATTGTCGTTGACCACATCCATAAGGGAGACCAGGGTCACGTTTCCGGTTTCAAACATAGGTTCACCGGCAGAGTTGATGATGGCGTCGTAGGAGTTGATCTCGGCGTGAATAAACTCCTCCATGATGTAAGGGATATTGGGGTCCCGGCTCTCCAGAAAGATGCGGAGATCGGCCTCGCCGGCGAGCTTGTAGGTGTGGTTGGCACCCACGCCGTTGTCGGGCTTGGCCACCACGGGCCAACCCACTTTCCTGATGAAATCCCGGCAGCCTTGTTCGCTTTCCACCATATAGTACCGGGCGGTGGGGATCCCCGCTTTTGCGTAGTACTCCTTCATTCTGGACTTGTACTTGATCCTGGGCATGTCCTCCACTTGAAAGCCGGAGGTGATATGGAAGGCGGTGCGGAGCATGGCATCCCTTTCCAGCCAGTACTCATTGTTGGATTCCAGCCAGTCGATAGGGCCGTATTTGAAGATCAGAAAAGCTACCCCGCGGTATACTTGGTCATAGTCCTCCAGAGAATCTACCTTGTAATACTCGTTCAGACTGTCCTTGAGCTCATTGGAAAGCGCATCATACGGAGCGTCGCCAATGCCGAGGACATTCATGCCGTTCTCTTTCAGATGTCGGCAAAACTTCCAGTAGGTATCCGGAAAGTTTGGGGAAATGAAGATCACATTTTTCATGTCTGTACCTTCTCTCTCTTTATGTTATGCCCGGTTATCCAGCAGGAAGGGCAGGAAATAGTCTACCTGCTTGAACCACCAGTCCCAGTCGTGCTTGACATCGTAGCCCCAGAAGTCCACCCAGAGGGGGATACTCTTGGCCTCACAGATCCGGGCCATCTCCCGGGTACTCTCGGGGATCTCCCAATCTCCCTGTCCCACGCAGAGAATTCCTTTGTTCTGCTGGTATCGTTTTATAAAGGGGTGGTCAAGGGGCATGTCGGCCAGATAGT
>JAGBDQ010000158.1 GCA_017937415.1 Oscillospiraceae bacterium | reverse complement strand
CCTTTCGGTGTTGTGACCGCAAATATGCAGATCGGTATGTATCTCATTCCCATAGGCCTGCTGGGTATGCTTCTTCATCCCTTCTTTTCGCCCCGGCCTTCGGGCGAATGACATACCCAACGCGCCGCATGGATTTTGCCCAAGGGCAAGGGCGGAATTGTAGGGGGACCACTTTTAGGCAAAAGTGGCCCCCCATGTCTGAGCCCCTGCCCCTGGGCAGAAAACCCCATGTTTCACAGTACAACCAACGTACAACCCGGTACAACTATCTTGATTTCCAGAAAATGTCAAACCCCTGAGAGACTATGTCTCCCAGGGGTTTGTTGTACACTGTTTCACGTGAAACAGTGGGTTTTTCTTACAGCTTTCCCGCCACCTGGGCCAGGGGGTTCACCACCAGCTCCTCCACCTTGCCCGCGTCCACCGCGGCGGCCAGGGCGGGGTCCATGGGCAGCCGGGCCAGGACGGGGAGGCCGTGGGCCTCAGCCACCGCCTCGATGTGGCTCTCGCCGAAGATCCTGTGCTCCTTGCCGCAGTCGGGGCACTTGAAGTAGCTGTAGTTCTCCACAAGGCCCAGGATGGGCACGCCCATCAGCTCGGCCATGTTCACCGCCTTCTCCACGATCATGCTCACCAGGTCCTGAGGGGAGGTGACCACGATGATGCCGTCCACCGGCAGGGACTGGAACACGGTGAGGGGCACATCCCCCGTTCCGGGAGGCATATCCACGAACATATAGTCCACGTCCCCCCACTGCACGTCGGTCCAGAACTGCTTGACGGTCCCGGCGATGAGGGCGCCCCGCCAGACCACCGGGTCGGTCTCATTCTCCATCAGGAGGTTGAGGGACATCATTTTCAGCCCCGAGGGGGTGTGGACGGGGAGGATGCCGTTGTCGTCCCCCATGGCCCGGACGTGGACCCCGAAGGCCTTGGGGATGGAGGGCCCGGTGATGTCGGCGTCCAGGATGGCGGCCTGCTTGCCGCTGCGCTGGACGGCGGCGGCCAGACAGGCGGTGACCAGGCTCTTGCCCACGCCGCCCTTGCCAGACATGACGGCAATGACCTTCTTCACGTTGGAGTTGGGGTTGGCGGGGGCCCGCAGGTCCATGGGGGCGGTGCGCTCCCCGCAGTTTTCGCCGCAGGTGGAGCAATCGTGGGTACAATCTGCCATGATGATCTCTCCTATTCCAAAATTGATAAATCTATTCTACCCCATTTTCCTCTGATTGGAAAGGGATATTTTTCCTATCTGGTCTCCCGGAGGAATCCGGCCAGGGCCGCCTTTTCCTTCAGGAGTTTTTCCAGGTCCCGAAGATACTCCTGGGGATACTTGGGATTGGTGACACGCTCGATCTTCCCCGTGCCCGGCCACACTAACTTGGTGACCCCGCCGCCGCCCAGGGCCAGGATGGTGTGGAGCTCTTCCATCATGGCGATGTTGTAGAGGGAGGCATATCCCGGCTTGGCCCAGCCCACGTTCTCGAAGGAGCCCGACATATATTTCTGCCGGTAGAGGTAGTAGGGGGCATAGCCCGCCGAGCGCAGAGCCGTCCAGGCATTGTTCAGCATATTTTCTACCTGTTCATCTGTGGGGAGCTCCTCCGGGTTCTCCATGAGCCGGGAGCCCTTTTTCAGGGCCAGGGTGTGGACCGTGATGTTTTCGGGTTCCAGGGCCATGACTTCCTCTAAAGACCGGGCAAAGCCCACCGGGGAATCTCCGGGGAGCCCGGCGATCAGGTCCATGTTTACGGCGAACTGCCCCGCCGAGCGCACCTGGCCGTAGGCCTTGCGGATGTCCTCCCCGGTGTGGGGCCGGCCCATGCGGGCCAAAACGGCGTCCTCCATGGACTGGGGGTTCACCGACACCCGGCCAACCTTGTGGTTTGCCAGGACGGCCAGCTTTTCTGGGGTGATGGTGTCGGGCCGCCCGGCCTCCACGGTGAACTCGGTGCACCGGGACAGGTCCATGTGTGCCTCCAATGCCGAAAGCACCCGGTCCATCTGCCCGGCGGACAGGGTGGTGGGGGTACCGCCCCCCATGTACACCGTGCGTACCGCCCGCCCGGTGTCCCGCAGGAGGGCCCCGGTGGCCTGGATCTCCCGGCAGAGGGCTTCAGTGAAGGGCTCCACCAGGGGCAGGCACTTGTCCACTGCCGCCGAGATAAAGGAGCAGTAGACGCACCTGCTGGGACAGAAGGGAATGCCGATGTAGAGGGAGACCTCATCGGGCTGTAAGCTGCGGACCGCCTTCACGCTCTCTCCGGCGCAGTCCACCGCCAACTGGGCCCGGAAGGGGGAAACGTGATAGGTCTTTTCCAGTTCCTTCTGCGCCTGCTTGGGGGTGGCTCCTGCCAGCAGCGCCCGGGTGGGCAGCTTAGTGGGCCGTACCCCGGTGAGGCTCCCCCAGGGCAGGTCGTGGCCCAGCAGGGCGGAACCGGCGTTGTAGAAGGACTGCTTCAATGCCCGCTGGACCGTATGGTAGACCGCCTCGGGCGTCTCGTCCAGCTTTTCGGAGGGGAACCGGACCACCCCGTTGTGCCAGCGGTCTCCCCGGAACACCAGGGCGCTCATGTTGGTGAGCTTCTTTCCCCGGTGGAGGGTAAAAATGACGGCGTTGTGCTCTCCCACCAGGCTGGTAGGGGCGGGCCCCTCCGGGTACTCGGGCTTTTCCAGGGGGAAGAGGGTGAGCATCATCTGCTCGGCGGCGTAGTGGTACCGGGAGGTATCCCAGTCCACATTGTCCGAGGTGAGCCAGATTTTCACGGTACCGTCATCTCCTTTCTATCGGGACTGTCACGCTCCGCGGTGGCCAAACCACTCGCTCCACTTCCCTCCGACTCGGGCTGGTCTTGGGCCCCATAGTGGCCCTGCGCTCGCCCTCGCTCCGGTCCAGTGTCACTCGCTGTCCGCCGCTCCGCGCTTCTTTCCCATGGCCTCCCGCAGGTAGGGGTTGCTCTGCCGCTCGTGCTCCAGGGTGGTGAATTCGTTGTGACCCGGGAAGACCCGGAAGTCCCCCTCCAGCTCCCCCAGACGGCGGAGGGAGGCCATCATGTCCTCCCCGCTGCCCCCGGCGAAGTCGGTGCGGCCCATGCTTCCCGCAAAAAGGGTGTCCCCGGTAAAGAGGGCGTCCCGGCACTTGAGACACACCGAGCCGGGGGTGTGCCCCGGGGTGTGGAGCACCTCGATCTGGAGGGAGCCCAACTGTACCACGTCCCCCTCCCGCCAGAGGGTCACATTCCCCAGGCAGGCGGTGGGGAGCAGCCGGGTGTCCTTCCCCGCATCCTCCGGGTGGAGGTAGACGGGTACGCCGGGGAATTTGAGCTGCAGGGCGCCCACGCCCCCCACATGGTCATAGTGGCCGTGGGTGAGGAAGATAGAGCGCAGGTCCCAGCCGTTGTCCACGCAGAGCCGGGCCAGAGTATCGGCAATGTCGTCCCCCGGGTCAATGACCGCCAAGGCTCCGGTGTCTTCGTCAATGAGCAGGTAGCAGTTTACATATACAGATGGTATATAAATGTGCTTAATATCCATTTTGAAATCACCTCGTTACAGAATCAGGCACATCTGCACCTCGCCGTGCTCCACCTCTCCGGTAGGGGTAAAGCCAAGAGATTTGTAGAGGCCCATCCCGGCGGTGTTCTCCGGCTTGCAGCCAAGCCCCAGGACGTCGTATTTCCCGCTCTCCCGGCAGAGAGCGATGAGCTTTTCCACCGCGGCCCGGCCGTAGCCCTTGCCCTGGTGGGGTTTGTGGACCATGACACGCCAGAGGAACATGGTCCGGGCGTCCAGGTCCTCGTCCAGCTCCATCAGCCCCACCGGGGTTTCCCCTTCGTAGATGGCGAAGGGGTAGACATCGTGGTTTTCGTAATAGAGCCAGGCCTGGGCCAGCCATTCGGCGTTGGGCGGGACAAAGGCGTGACCGTCCCCGGCGTCCATACGCAGGATGGCATCAAAATTTTCTTCGGTAATCTTGCGGAAGGTGACCATTACAGTTCCTCCGTATCCAGCCAGATGGTCACCGGGCCGTCGTTCTGGGAGTAGACCTGCATATCTGCCCCGAACTCCCCGTGCTCCACATGGAAGCCCCGGGCCTCACACTGGGACATGAACCGCTCGTAGAGGGGAATGGCGGTATCCGGCCGGGCGGCCCCGGTGAAGCCGGGGCGGCGGGAGCGGCAGTCGGCAAAGAGGGTGAACTGGCTCACCACCAGCAGGGAGCCCCCGGCCTGCTCTAAATTCCGGTTCATCTTGCCGTTCTCGTCCTCAAAGACCCGCAGGCCGCAGACCCTGTCGGAGAGCTTGTCCGCCTGGACTTCTGTGTCCTCCACGGCCACCCCCAGCAGTACCAGAAAGCCTCCGTCGGTTTTCCCCACGGTCTTGCCTTCGATCTCCACCCGGGCATTTTTCACTCTGGTGACCACCGCGCGCATGGCAGAGCCCTCCCCTCCAAAAGTATTCCCATTATAAGGCATTTGCGGGGAAAGGTCAACGGGGAGAGAACTTTGAAAAAGGAAGAAAATCCCCCCTTCCCCCCCATGAAAACCCGCCCCGAAAATGCTATACTGGATTATTAAAATGTGATTTTATGCCCATTGGAAGGAAATGAAGCCTATGGATACCAAAACCACCCGTATTTCCCCTGAGGAGATCGCCCGCCAGAGGGAGTTCTGCGAGAAAATTCAGGAGCGGCTCGCCGCCCAGCCCCGGGAGTACCTGGCCTTTGTGGACACCTACGGCTGCCAGCAGAACGAGGCCGACTCGGAACGCCTGCGGGGCTATCTCAAAAGTATGGGCTACGGCTTTACCCAGGACGAGAACCAGGCGGATGTGATTTTGATCAACACCTGTGCCATCCGGGGCCACGCCGAGGACCGGGTCTTCGGCAACATCGGCGCCCTGGTCCACACCAAGCGCCGCCACCCGGGGCAGATCATCTGCGTCTGCGGCTGTATGGCCCAGGAGCAGCAGGTGGCCGATAAGATCCGGGAATCCTACCGCCATGTGGATCTGGTCTTTGGCCCCCACGCCCTGTGGAAATTCCCCGAGCTTTTCTACCGGGTGTTTACCCGCCGGGGGCGGGTCTTTGAGAACACCGACGAGCCGGGCAGTATCGCCGAGGGCATCCCGGTGGTCCGCCAGGGGAACGTGAAGGCCTGGGTCTCCATCATGTACGGGTGCAACAACTTCTGTACTTACTGCATCGTCCCCTATGTTCGGGGCCGGGAGCGCTCCCGGCTCCCGGAGGATGTGCTGGCCGAGTGCCGGGAGCTGGTGGAGGAGGGGTACAAGGACATCACCCTTCTGGGCCAGAACGTGAACTCCTACGGCAAGGACCTGGGCCTCGACATGGACTTTGCCGACCTGCTCTCCCAGATCAACGACATTCCCGGGGATTTTCTCATCCGGTTTATGACCTCCCACCCCAAGGACGCCTCCCAGAAGCTCTTCGAGACTATGGCCCGGTGCAAAAAAATCGCCCCGGTGTTCCACCTCCCTGTGCAGGCGGGGAACGACCGGGTGCTGAAGGCCATGAACCGGGTCTATGACCGGGAAACCTATCTGGACAAGGTGCGGCGGCTCCGGGAGCAGGTGCCCGACGTGGTCATCACCAGCGACATCATCGTGGGCTTCCCCGGGGAGACCACCCCGGAATTTGAGGAGACCCTTTCCCTCATTGAAGAGGTGGGCTACGACGCCCTCTTCACCTTCATCTACTCCCCCCGGGAGGGAACCCCCGGCGCCAAGATGGAAGACCCCATGCCCATGGCCGAGAAAAAGGCCAACTTCCAGCGCCTGGTGGACGCCCAGAATGCCATCTCCGCCCAAAAGCACGCCGCCTATGTGGGAAAGGCCCTCCGGTGCCTTGTGGACGGAGTGTGCGAGGAGGAGGGCTTTGCTCTCACCGCCCGGACCCCCGGAAACCGCCTGGTGCGGATCAAAGAGGGGGAGGAAAGCCTCATCGGAACCTTTCAAGAGGTGGATATCACAGGGGCCAACACCTGGTCCCTGTGGGGAAAGCTGGCGGAATGAGCGGGAAACCGTCCAAGAGAAAAAGAAAGCGAGGTCCTTCCCATGGCCGAAGGCACCCCTATGATGCTGCAATATCATAAAATTAAGGCCGACCATCCGGACTGCATTTTGTTTTTCCGGCTGGGAGACTTCTACGAGATGT
>JAGBDQ010000157.1 GCA_017937415.1 Oscillospiraceae bacterium | reverse complement strand
GCGCCGAAGGACACCTTGCCGATGGGGCAGTGGATGATGTTGGTCTTGTCCAGACGGTACTCCACTTTGCCGGCCTTGACCTCTTCCACGGCCTTGGCCACGTCGGGGGTGACGGTACCGGCCTTGGGGGAGGGCATCAGGCCCTTGGGGCCCAGAACCTTACCGAGGCGGCCCACCGTACCCATCATGTCGGGGGAGGCGACCACCACGTCGAACTCGAACCAGTTTTCCTTCTGGATCTTCTCCACCAGATCCATCTCGCCCACGTAGTCGGCGCCGGCGGCTTTGGCGGCCTCAGCCTTGTCACCCTTGGCGAAGACCAGCACCCGCTGGGTCTTGCCGGTACCGTGGGGGAGGACGATGGCGCCGCGGACCTGCTGGTCGGCGTGACGGGAGTCAACGCCCAGCTTCACATGGAGCTCCACGGTCTCGTCAAACTTGGCGGGAGCGGACTTGCAGACCAGCTCCATGGCCTCGTGTACGTCGTAAGCGGCAGCCCGGTCAATGAGCTTGGCGCCGTTCTGATATTTCTTACCTCTAAACATATTCTGCTACCTCCTCGCCTTAGTCGCCCACCAGGACGCCCATGGAGCGGGCGGTTCCGGCGATCATGCTCATGGCCGCCTCGATGCTGGCGGCATTGAGGTCGGGCATCTTCTGCTCGGCGATCTTGCGGATGTCTTCCTTGCTGATGGTGGCGACCTTGTCCTTGTTGGGCACACCGGAGGCCTTGTCCAGACCGCAGGCCTTCTTGATGAGGACGGCGGCGGGAGGGGTCTTGGTGATGAAGGTGAAGGAACGGTCAGCGTAGACCGTGATGACCACGGGGATCAGAAGGCCGCCCTCATTCTTGGTACGCTCGTTGAATTCCTTGGTGAAAGCGGCGATGTTGATGCCGTGCTGGCCGAGGGCGGGGCCCACGGGGGGCGCCGGAGTCGCCTTGCCGGCGGGGATCTGCAGTTTTACATAACCGGTGATTTTCTGTGCCATTTGAAACAGCACCTCCTACTTGAAATGTGGTATGGACGGAGTCCTTCTTTTTTTGGCTCCTCCCACGGTTGGATCTTGACCGTTTCAAACGGCCTTTAGTTCTTGATGGGCTCGACCTGGTCCAGCTCCAGCTCCACGGGAGTCTCCCGACCGAACATGGAAACCACCACGCGGACCTTGCCGTGCTCCATGTCCAGCTCCTCCACCGTACCGATGAAGGACTCCAGGGCGCCGTCGGTGATCTTCACGCTGTCGCCCTCGCTGTAATTGACCACGATCTCGTGCTTCTCCACCCCAAGAGCCGCGATCTCGGCGTCGGTGAGGGGAATAGCCTTGTTGCCTGAACCTACGAACCCGGTGGCGCCCCGGATATTCCGGACCAGATGCCAGGTGTCGTCGGTGAGGATCATCTTCACCAGCACATAGCCGGGGAAGACTTTGCGCTCTACGGTCTTGGGACCGTTGTCGGTGATCTCGGTGACGGTCTCCATGGGGATGTTCACGTCCTGGATCAGATCGCGCATACCGCGGTTCTCTACGGCCTTGTTGATACTGGCGGCCACGGTGTTCTCATACCCGGAATAGGTATGGACCACATACCATTTTGCCTCTTCCATGGTCACGCCCCTCAGTGGGTGAGGTTGATGAGGGCCTGGAACAGGTTGCCGGCCAGCAGGTCGAAGAGGAAAATGCACAGTCCGACCACCAGGCAGAAGGCAAGGACGATGAGGGTGTTGTTCAGCGTCTGCTTCCAGGTGGGCCACTGTACCTTTTTCAGCTCGGCCTTGGTCTCCTTGCCCCACTGCTTGATGCGGGCAAAGATGCCGGGCTTCTTGTCGGACTTCTTCTCAGCCTTGTCCTTTTTCACGGGAGCCTTGGAGTCGGCGCCAGCCAGCTCCTTCTTCTCGTTTTCAGCCATTTTGCGTTACCCTTCTTTCTTGTCGGTGGTTGTCATTGGGAAGGCAGCCATTACTTGGTCTCGGTGTGGACCGTATGCTTCCTGCAGAAGGGACAATACTTGTTCATCTCCAGACGGTCGGGATCGTTCTTCTTGTTCTTCTTGGTGTTGTAGTTACGCTGTTTGCACTCGTTGCACCGCAGGGTGATCTTCACCCGGTTGCCGGCCTTTGCCATTCTTCGGCACCTCCTTATTACTTACCCGGACCCAGCAAAAAAGCCGGGCCCGGCTTTGGTTGCCGAGTCCAGCCCAGATAAGCCCCCGTTGGGAGCGGCGTGGACGGTGTGGACTCGGCTTTGACTGCCTCCCTATGAGCTTGCTTGGAGCGAAAGGGTTTGTACGTCGCTACACCGTAAAACGCGCACAAAAAAAGAGCCCTTTTCATAGGTACAAGCATTGTACCATGTATTCAGGCCCAAGTCAAGAAAAAATTTCAGAAAAAGATCCCCCTTTTTCCGGATTTTCCGTCGAAGGATCACCTTTTTTGCTCCGCCTCAGTTTTGACCTTTTTTGAGGGGGCGGGCTCGTATAATACCCCTATAAGGAGGGACAGCCATGACCGTGGTCTACATAGATGAAGCTTTTGTGCTCAACGCTCTCATGGATTATCTGCTCCTGCTGTCCTCAGCCAAGCTGGTGGGAGAGCCCCTTCGTCGGGGACGGATGGCCCTGTCTGCCGTTCTGGGCGGCCTCTACGCCGCCGTCCTTTTTTTGCCCGGGTGGGGCTTTCTTGGGCATCCGCTGTGTAAGCTGGCTCTGGGGGTGAGCCTGCCCCTGGCGGCCTTCGGAAGTTCAAAAAGGCTCCTCCGGGTATGCCTGGTGTTTTTCGGGGTGTCGGCCACCTTCGGCGGCGGGGTGCTGGCCTTGCAGCTCTGGCTGGGAGCCCCGGCCATCCCCGACTTGAGGACCCTTCTTCTGTCGGGGGCGGTCTGCTATCTTCTGGTCACCCTGATCTTTCGCCGCTCGGCCCAACACGCGGGGCGGGAGCTTGCCCCGGCGGTCCTCACGCTGGGGGGGCGGAAGTGTGTTCTTACCGCGCTGCTGGATACGGGGAATACCCTCACCGACCCGGCGACCGGCAAGGGGGTCATGGTCGTTCAGGCTGAGGCGGCGGTCTCCCTGTTTCCGAGGGGGGAGGCCCCGACCTCCAAAGAGCTGTCGGATCCGGTCGCCGCGCTGGAAAGACGGCAGGGGGAAAAGGGCCGCTGGCGGCTGCTGCCCTACCGGACAGTGGGCACATCCCACGGCCTTCTGCTGGCGGTGCGGGTGGACAATGCCAAGGTGGGGACCGAGGATCAGGGTTCCATTTTGGTGGCGCTCTCTCCCACGCCGGTAAGCGACGGGGGAGGGTACAATGCCCTTGTGGGGGCGTAAGGGCATATCATTTGGCCCGCCAGGCGTTATAAAATCAGCGAAGGAGAAGGGATATGAAAACACTGAGTCGGCTCAAATGGAAGCTTATGGCCTTGCTTTACCGTTGGGGGATCGCCCTGCCGGGCAAGGTCATGTATATCGGAGGGAGCGACACTCTGCCTCCCCCCCTGAAAAAGGAGGAGGAGACCGACTGCATCCTCCGCCTGGGGGAGGGGGACGAGGAGGCCAAGCGGCTGCTCATCGAGCACAACCTGCGTCTGGTGGTCTATATTGCCAAGCGGTTTGAAAATACGGGCATCAACATCGAGGACCTTATCTCCATCGGCACCATCGGGCTTATCAAGGCGGTGAACACTTACCGGGCCGAAAAGAATATCAAGCTGGCCACCTACGCTTCCCGGTGCATAGAGAACGAGATCCTGATGCACCTGCGGAAAACCGTCAAGGAGCGGGGGGAGGTCTCCTTTGACGAGCCGCTGAATACCGATTGGGACGGAAACGAGCTCCTTCTTTCGGACATTCTTGGTACCGAGGAGGACATGGTGATGAAACCCCTGGAGGAGGACACTGACCGGCAGCTCCTCTCCATCGCCCTCAGCCATCTGGAGGAGCGGGAAAAGCTCATTATCACCCTCCGCTTTGGCCTGGGCGGAGTCCCCGAGCGGACACAAAAGGAGGTGGCCGATATGCTGGGTATCTCCCAGTCCTACATCTCCCGGCTGGAGAAGCGGATCATCGACCGGCTGAAGAAAGAAATTCTGAGGATGATGTAAAGGCCGGAACAGAAACCCCGCCTTTCGTTACCGAACTGAAACTATTTGTCATTGAATTGTGGCCGGATTGTAATGAAATTGTTGTGGAATTCAAAGGATTTGCCTTTTATAATGGAACCATACAAGAGATAGAGGGTTCTGACAGGCAGGCAAAGCCCCAGCCTTTTTCAGCCGGATGACAGGACGAAGGAACCCTCTCCGTCTCAAAAGAAAAGGAGCTGAGTAAGGACATGAAAAGGAAGGGATTCGCACTTGCCCTGGCTATGGTCATGGCCCTTGGTTTGGCTTCCCCGGCGTTTGCCTACGAGTACACGGTGGAAAAGGGCGACAGCCTGTGGAAGATCGCCAGGGAAGAGCTCGGGGACGGAAACAAATGGAAAGAGATTTACGAGGCCAACAAGGACACGGTCAAAGACCCCGGACTCATTTATGTGGGGCAGAAGCTGGAGATCCCCGGGTCCGGGGAGGAAGCCGCCCAACCCGCCGGCGTGGCCCGGCTGTGTGAGCCCATGGGGGACGATCAGTACCTTTTGCTCTATGACATTCCTTCCCAAGAGGGCTATGAAGCGGCGGAGGAGGGGACCGACTTCTTCTACCTGTATGACGCAAAAAGTAATGCGTTCCAGTATTTTACATCTGGAAAGGGCCTGCTGAATGGGGGAGCTTATCATCTTTCTGTCAACGATGACCGCATCCTCTATCAGAACGGCGTTGGAAGGCTGTTTTTCATCCCCCGTGGAGGGAACGGAGAGTTTTCCCATTTGACAAAGAGTGAACAGGATTACTATGTGATCTCCCCCGACGGGACCAAGTACGTTATCCGGAAGGAGAATGGGATCAAGGTCTGCGATTTGCAGCAGGATACCCTCCTGGCCCAGACCATGGGAGTCACAGATGTCCGGGGCATGGAGTGGAGCGCGGACAGCTCCCGCGTGGCCATGGTGGCCAACGCCGGGGCTGACCTGGCTGTTTGGAACGTGAAGACAGGGGATACCTTTGTCTACGACGTGTCGGGGAACAAGCATACCCCCGAGGATTGGGTGGACATCACCCGAGCCTGTGTGATCGGGGACGGGTCTGTTCTCCTGATAGACTATCTGTGCGAAACAGACGTGACCTTTGTATTTTGGGACATGGCTGAGAACCGGCTTTTGGATCAGATCGAGGGAATGGAGGACGCCGCTATTCTTGACATCTCCGGTGACAGGATCCTGTATGAGGTCATTTCAGAAGAAGGGACCCATGGGATCCACACCCTGAACTGTTATGATTGCTCCACGAAGGAGAATACCGTTCTTGACCGGTACCAGGGCTTTTACACGGCGGGCTGCTTCTGTGAAGAAGACGGGGTGCTGGTTTTCCGGTATGACATAAAGACCAAGACCGGCGAGCTGGTCCGGATCCCTTAAATGAGAGGGACCGGGGGCGGTCTGCATGCCCCATTGGCGCGCAGGAAGAAGGGCAGAGGGGATATTCCCTCTGCCCTTTGCTATACCCGCTGCCGGAGAATGTGGTTTTTGAAAAGCCGAAAATTTGAAAAATATCTTTTCAAATCGGGTTTGATTTGATATAATTTTGAAAATAACAGTGTGACTTCAATGGAAACTGCCAAAGAAAAGAGGCGCCGCCATGAAGGAAAACCGGGACATTATCAAATATATCCTCTATACCGCCGAAGAGGCTGCCGAGGGCGAGCCCATGCTGGCCCAATTTTCTCACCAGCTCAAACGTTTCATGGATTGGATGCCGGGCGGCTTTTTTATCTATCGTGCCGACGGGGGAGAGGAACTTCTTTATGCCAACGAAGCCACCCTGCGGATCTTTGGCTGCGATACCATAGAGGAGCTGCGCGCCCTGACCGGCAACTCCTTCCGGGGGATCGTTCACCCCGAGGATCTGGAGACGGTGGAGAAAAGCATCCGGGAGCAGATCACCTCCAGTCAGTATGACCTGGACTATGTGGAGTACCGGATCACCCGGAAGGATGGGGCCATTCGCTGGGTGGACGACTATGGCCACTATATCCGCAGTGAGGCGGGGGACGTGTTCTGCGTTTTTATCAGCGACACCACGGACAAACGCATGGCCCAGCTCCAACGGGAGCATAATCTGCAAAGCCGTATGGAGGCATACCACCAGGAGCTGGAGGGCATGAGCGAGGAATACCTCCGCCGTCTGGAGGTCATTGAGGGCCTGAGTCTGGATTATGAATCCATCTTCTATATCGACCTGGATGCCGGGACCATTCAGACCTATCAGATCAGCGAGCGGATGGAGGAACAGTTCGGCCAGAAACGGGCCCAGCCCTTTGAAGGCTTTGCCGGGGAGTATCTGAGCCGGTGGGTCCACCCGGAGGACCGGGAGAGGCTGGCGAAGCTGCTCACTTACCAGGGGCTCCGGGAGGCCCTGGGGGACAAGCGGACCATGGATGAGACCTACCGGATCATAAAGGACGGGGAAACGGAATACCTCCAGCTCCATGCGGTAAACAACGGGGAGGGGGCGGTCCGCAAGGTGATCCTGGGAGCCAAGAGCGTGGACGAGCTGGTCCGGGGCGGCATGAAGCGCCGGGAGGTGCTGGAGAATGCCCTTCAGCAGGCCACCTCGGCCGTGCTGGCCAAAAACGCATTTTTGGCCAATATGTCCCACGATATGCGTACCCCTATGAACGCCATTTTGGGCTTTACCGCCCTGGCCCGGAGAAGCCTGAACGAGACCGGAAAGGCCCAGGGCTATCTGGACATGATCGAGGCCTCGGGCAACCAGCTCCTGAAGCTGGTGAACAATGTGCTGGAGATCGCCCGTATGGAGGCCGGAAAGGTCCAGATCACCGAGCGCCCCGGCAATTTTACCGAGCTGGCCCGCTGGGCTTCCGAAACGTATGCTCCTCTGGCTGAGGAGAAAAAGCAAACCTTTACGGTCCTGTTGGAGGGGATGGAGCACCCCAGCGTGTATGCTGACCAGGAGAAGGTGGAGGAGATCCTGAGCCACTTCCTGGATAACGCCATGAAATATACTCCCGCGGAGGGGAAAATTGTGCTGGAGCTTCGGGAACTGGAGAGCGTCAACCGGGGCTATGGCCGGTACCGCCTTACTGTCTCGGACAATGGCCCGGGCATGGAGAAAGCCTTTCTGGAGCGGATCTTTGCGCCCTTCGAACGGGAGAACAATACCACGGTGAGCGGTGTTCCGGGGACCGGGTTGGGCCTTCCCATCGCCAAGAGCCTTGCCGATATGCTGGGCGGTGTGGTGGAGGTAGAGAGTACCCCCGGTAAGGGAAGTGATTTTTCAGTCACTCTTACCCTGAAGCTTGCCGAAGGGTGGGAGCCGTCTGCCCAGGCCGAGCCTGCCTCCGGTCATCCGGGTATCTCTCGGATCCGGGGGAAGGTGCTGGTGGTGGAGGACAATGAGCTCAACCAGGAGATCGAGCGGGAGTTGCTGGAGGCCGAGGGCTTCCGGGTGGATGTGGCCGGGAACGGCAGGGAGGCGGTGGAGCGGATGCAGGCTGCCCGTCCGGGAGAATATGCCATTATCCTTATGGATATTCAGATGCCCGTGATGGATGGCTGTGAGGCGACCCGGGCCATTCGGGCACTCCCCGATCCGGCAGCGGCCAATGTCCCCATTGTGGCGGTGTCAGCCAACTCCTTTGAGGAGGATAAGCGTCTCTCGGCGGAGAGCGGCATGAACGCCCACCTTGCCAAGCCGGTGAATATTTCCGAGCTGATGGAGGTCATTGAGCGCCTGACGGCCGATCGGTAACAGATAAAAGCAAAAGCGGCCCCGTGGCTGTCCATAAGGACAGCCACGGGGCCGCTTTTTTGCGGCTTACAGGAGAATAACTCCCGCCGCCTGGCAAGTCTCCAGGGTATCGGGGTCCCAGATCCCGGCCTGGACTTCTCCAATATGGGCCTTACCCAAAAGGTACATACAAAGGCGGCTCTGGCCAATGCCGCCGCCGATGGTGAGAGGCAGTTTGCCCTCCAGTAAAAGAGAATGGAACTCCAGTTTCCGGCGTTCGTCGTGGCCTGAGAGGGTGAGCTGCCGGTCCAGGGCCTCAGGGTCCACCCGGATGCCCATGGAGCTCAGCTCCAGGGCGTCCGAGAGCACGCTGTTCCACACCAGCAGGTCCCCGTTGAGAGTCCAGTCGTCGTAGTCGGGGGCCCGGCCGTCGTGGGGGACGCCTGACTTCAGAGCACCGCCGATTCCCATAAGGAAGGTAAGGGGGTGATCCTTCATCCAGGCCTTCTCCCGCTCCTTGGGTGTCAGGCCGGGCCAGCGGTCCTCCAGCTCCTGGGTGGTGACGAAGGAGATCTTGTCGTCCAGCGGGGGGAGCTTCTGGAGAGTGGGAAAAGCGGCATGGAGGGTGGCCTGGGTCTCCCGCAGAGCTTTGGCGATGTCCGTCACTGTGGCGCGAAGATAGACCTCGTTCCGGTCCCGGGGGGCCATGACCTTTTCCCAATCCCACTGGTCCACATAGACCGAATGGAGATTGTCCAGCGTCTCGTCCCGGCGGATGGCGTTCATGTCGGTATAGAGCCCTTCTCCCACCGAGAAATGATAACGGTAGAGGGCCATACGCTTCCACTTGGCCAGGGAGTGGACCACCTGAGCCTCCCGGCCGGTGCAGGGGACATCGAAGGAGACAGGGCGCTCCACGCCGTTGAGGTCGTCGTTGAGACCGGTATGGGCCTCCACAAAGAGCGGAGCGGACACCCGCCGCAAATTGAGACACCCGGCCAGGGTGTCCTCAAAGACCCGTTTGAGGAGACCGATGGCCTTTTGGGTATCGTAAAGGTTGAGCAGGGGAGAGTAGCCTTGGGGGATGTAAGTGGACATGAACAGCGCTCCTTTCCTGGAAACAGCGAATGGCATACCATTGCAAAAGGGCGGCCGGAACGTTCCGGCCGCCCTTGGCAGGTTATGTTGCTGTTAGAATAGCACACCGGGAGAAAATAAGCAAGAGAAAATTTTGCGGTTTACCCGGGAAATTACAGGTTATCCAGGAAGGAGGCGGGCACATAGGTCACATTGTCGATCAGGATGCCATCTCCGGCGTTGATGTCCACGGTGAGGACGGTCTCCCCCTTGGTCAGAGTCACGGTGTAGGTGGCCTCGTCCCAGCTCACGGTGTAGCCCTTGGCATCGGCGGCCGCCCGGAGGGGTACATTGGGGTTGAAGGCCCGGGTCCTGGAGGACCCCACATTCCGGGCCACTAAGGTAAAGAGCTGGGCGTAGAGAAGGTTGGACTTGCTCATGGCGTCGGCGGTGGCATTGTAGGCCAGGGTGTTCACATAGCCGGTGACGGCCGCGGGATCGGTCTCAGCCATGGTCTTGATGGTCTCCACCTCCTGCTGCATCTGGGCGATGTAAGCTTCCTCCTGGATGGTCCAGAAGGTCTGAACACCGTCGTTGTAGAGCTTCCGGCCGGTGTCGGCCAGGGCACAGACCTTCTTGAAGGTCCAGTAGGCGCTGTTCTCGTCAAAGGTGGGGGCGTCCAGGCTAAGGGCGGGGTGGAGCTGAGTGACCCCGGAGAACTGGGGGACAAAGACGCTGTGCTCGCCGCCGGTCAGGGCCAGCCAGGTGAGAATGGAGGTGGAAGCGGGCAGGTCGGAATAGATCTGGGCTACGTGGGTGTCGGGCGTGCCAGAGACGGCGATGGCCCGGTTGCCCTCCTGGCCCTCCAGAGTCAGGTCGTAGGCGGTGCCCTCATAACGGCAGCGGAACACGGCAAACACATCCTGGAGAGAGACCTTCTCATCGGGGGTGTAAAGCAGAGGATAGAAGGTGTCGTTGTCATAGGTCTCCCCGGCCAGAGAGGGGGCCAGAATGTGCATTCCGCCCCAGTTCCGCAGGTTGCTGCCTGCCGAACGCTTGCCGCCGCAAACCGACTGGGCGGCCAGGACCAGGCCGTTCTCATCCTTCACGGTGAGGCCGGCGGCGTCCAGGGTGGAAATGAAGCCTTCGGAGACCACAAAGTTCTCGGTGTCCTCGGGATCAATGGCACCCAGCATAAAGTGATTGCCGAACACAGCCACCTGGTCGGCGGCCAGCTTGGCGGCGGCGTACTGCTTGCCGCCGTAAAATTCCATGATCCAGGCTTCCTTCTGGTCGGCTACCAGGATCACGTTGCCCTCTGCTGAGCCATACTCATCCACCACGGCGGCCAGAATGTCCACAGCCTCCTTGGCGGTGGCGGCAGTGGCGGCGGCAATGGCGGGGAGGACTGCCTCCCGCATACCGGTCTTCACGGTGGGGTCGGCTTCCTTATATTCGGCGCAGCCAGAGGCGGACACGGTGCCCGTAATGGCGACGCCCATCTCGTTGGTGCAGTAGGCGGCGTAGAGACCGTCACCGGCGGTGGAGTAGTCCTCCATCCGGGTGTATTTATAGGTGTGGTCAGGCAGGGGATAGGAAAAACCGTTGAGGTCCTCTATGACCCGGCCGGGTTCGTCGGAGGCGGGGATGACCACTTCTATCTTGTCGTAGGAAGCGCCGATGTCTTCGCTTCGGGCGATGATGATGGTGCCGTCCTCGCTGGCCTCCTTGCCCACATATACGCCGGTACAGGCGAAGGCGCCCGAGGCGGTGGAGAGGATCAGGGCGGCGGCCAGAGCCGAAGCCGAGAGCTGTTTGAGTTGCTTTTTCATAGGGATCGCGACCTTTCGTTGTTGAGGTTATTCGCATTATTGCATAACTATACAGAAAAGTCAAGGGAATATTCACAAATTATTCACTACAAATGCATATTTATGGAAAGCATACAAAATGACGGCCAACCCTTTCGGGGCTGGCCGTCATTTTGATGATGCTGTCTGTGGGTTTTATCCGATTCGGGATGAATTTATGCAGACGGCGCTCCGCAAAATCCTCTTGACTAATACGTGTAATACGTGTATAATTGAAGCATAGAATGGAGTGGTCATCATGCCGATGAAACCTCGTGAGATGATAGAACTGTTGGGAAAAAACGGCTACGAATTTGTCAGTGCCAACGGTTCCCATCGAAAATACTGAAATCGGAAAACCGACGTGACGGTTATCGTTCCCTACCACGCCAAAGAATTAAAAAAGGGGATCGAGGACAAAATTTTGAAACAAACTGGCCTGAAATGAGGCGGACAGGAGGTCATTGCATGAAAAATATTTTTTATCCCGCTGTGTTTCACCCGGAGGAGGTCGGTTTCTCGGTCACAATCCCTGATATTGCCGGGTGCTTTACGCAGGGAGACACGATGGATGAAGCGGTCGAAATGGCCCAAGATGCTATTGGCTTAATGCTGGAGGATGCGAAGGAGTATCCGGAACCCTCTGCCCCCTCTGCCATCCGGACAGAGGACGGGGATTTTGTGGCGATGATCCCATTCAACTGGGTAGACTATAAGCGCCGGAATGACAGCAGGTCGGTCAAAAAGACCCTCACGATTCCATCATGGCTCAACGAGGCCGCCGAAGCTGCCCACATCAATTTCTCCGGTGTTCTTCAGGACGCCTTGGTTGTAAAATTGAATATCCAATAACACAGTAAGCGGGGGGCGGTCGTGAGACCGTCCCCCGCTTGCAAAAATTTTAGATTTTCTCCCCGCCGATGTAGACTTCTTTGACGGTGAGGTCGTCATTGCATACCACAAAGTCGGCGTACAGGCCGGGGGCGATGGCGCCTACCTGATCCGCCAGTCCCGCCGACCGGGCGGGATTCCTTGTGGCGGCCAGGATGGCCTCAGTCTCCGGGATGCCAAAGGAGAGTGCGGTGAGCATACAGTCATAGAGATTGGTGGCTGAGCCGGCGATGGTGCCGTCAGCCAGGGTGGCCTTCCGGCCCTTGAGGAACACCTTCTGGCCGCCCAGGTCGGATTCTCCCTCGGGCATACCGCAGGCCCGCATGGAGTCGGAGATGAGGCAGATGCGGCCGGGGAAGAGCTTGAAGGCAGCCCGGACGGCGGCGGGGTGGATGTGGATACCGTCGCAGATCAGTTCGGCCATCACGTTTTCGCTCTCGGCGCAGGCGGCGATGGGGCCGGGATCCCGGTGATGGAGGGAGGCCATGGCATTGTAGAGGTGAGTCAGGTGGGAGCATCCGGCTTCGATACCGGCCTTGGCCTGGTCATAATTGCAGTCGGTGTGGGCGATGGAGACCACGCAGTCCCGGCCGATCTCCCGGATGAAGTCCTCCGATCCGGGGAGCTCAGGGGCTACCACCACGATCTTCAGCAGTCCGCCGCAGCTCTCGTTGAGCTTGCGGACGGCCTGGATGTCGGGGTCCTTCAGGTAGGCGGGGTTCTGGGCGCCCTTTTTGGCCAGAGAGCAGAAAGGGCCCTCCATGTCGATGCCCAGAACACGGGCACTCCCCTGATCGGGAGAATCCACCACTTTACGGGCAGTGGCAAAGGCCTTCTCCAGCACATCGTAAGGCAGGGTCATGGAGGTGGGAAGGAAGGAGGTGACCCCTACGCTCCCTTCGTAGGCCGCCATCTTTCGAAGGCCTGCCTCGTCCCCGTCCGAGAAGTCGTGCCCCGAGTTGCCGTGGGTGTGAACGTCCACCAGGCCGGGGATCACCTTGGCTCCGTGGAGGTCGATGCCTCCGCCGTGGCCGTTGGGGGTCGCGGAGACAAAGCGGCCGTTTTCCACCTCAAAGCTGCCCAAAATAAACCCATTTTCCGTAAAAATACGGGCGTTACAGTATCGCATGACGATCAACCTTTCTTAGCAGAGTTGCCGCCCTTCCGGCTGGAAGGGCGGCAGAATAAAAGCATTACAGCTTGGAGGCGGCAGCCTCGTCCAGAATGACCGTCACATCCGGGTGGAACTGGAGGATAGAGGCGGGGACCTGGGGTGTCACGGGACCGAAGAAGGAGTCCTTCACGATTTGGGCCTTGTCGGCGCCGGTGACGATCATCAGGATGCTCCTGGCTGCCATGACGGTGCCCACGCCCATGGTGTAGGCGGCGGTGGGGACCTCCTCCAGAGAGCCGAAGAACCGCTTGTTGGCCTCCCTCGTCATGGCGGTGAGCTCCACCTCGTGGGTGTGGACGGGGAAGTGGTCCTCGGGCTCGTTGAAGCCGATGTGGCCGTCGTGGCCCAGGCCAAGGAGCTGGAGATCCACCCCGCCCCAGGCCTCAATCTGGGCCTCATAAGCCTTGGCCATAGCCTCCACGTCCTTGGCCAGGCCGTCGGGGACAATGGTGTTCTCGGACCTAATGCCGATGTGGTCAAAAAGGTTGGTCTGCATAAAGTACCGGTAGCTCTGGGGGTGATCCCCGGTGAGCCCCTTGTACTCGTCCAGGTTGGCCGAGCGGACCCGGCTGAAGTCGATTTTTCCGGCCTTTTCCCGGGCGATCAGCTCCTTGTAGAGGGGGATGGGGGTGGAGCCGGTGGCCAGGCCCAGCACGCAGGCGGGCTTGGAGCGGATGAGCTCCTCGAAATGGTTGGCGGCCAAAACGGCGCAGGCCTGGGGATCGGCGGCAATCAAAAGTTTGGGATACAGCATAAAAATGACCTCCTTGGTATTGAAATAAGTGAGATGAAATGTTTTTTATGGAAGTTGCTCCATATGGCTTCCTTTGACAAAAGCAGACCTGGGATCTGCCCTTGTCAAAGGAAGCCGGGAAGGGGAGATGGGAACACCGGGGCGGTCCGTCTTTGCAGACCGCCCCGGCGCTGATTACTTGCTTTTACATCCTGCGCGGGCCCCGCAGGAGACGGTGAAAACGATCCTCAGAGCATCTTCTTCAGCTCGTCGAAGACGAACTGGACCTTGGGCCCGACG
>JAGBDQ010000156.1 GCA_017937415.1 Oscillospiraceae bacterium | reverse complement strand
AGGATATGCAGTACCTGGACACCAACCTGGTGGAGATCCATTACTCCATGCCTTTGGGCGAAATTATCTACGACTTTTTCGATACCCTGAAGGCCCGGACCAAGGGCTACGCCTCCTTGGACTATGAGCTCTCGGAATACCGCCCCAGCGACCTTGTGAAGGTGGACCTGCTCCTCAACGGGGACCAGGTGGATGCCCTGAGCCTCATTGCCCACCGGGACAAGGCCTACCCCCGGGCCCGGCGGCTCTGCGAGAAGCTGAAGGAGAACATCCCCCGCCAGCTCTTCGAGGTGCCCATCCAGGCCGCCATCGGCGGCAAGGTCATCGCCCGGGAGACCATCAAGGCCATGCGGAAGGACGTGCTGGCCAAGTGCTACGGCGGCGACATTACCCGGAAGAAGAAGCTGCTGGAAAAGCAGAAGGAGGGCAAAAAGAAGATGCGCTCTCTGGGAACGGTACAAATCCCGACAGAAGCGTTTATGGCAGTGCTCAAGCTGGATGAGGAAAACTAAAGCATCTTCTTTTGCCCTCCGGGGCCCCGCACAGCGGGGCGGCGCGATAAGCGCCGTGAATCTCGGAGCGAAGCGGAGAGTTCCCGCAGGCGGAATTCATTTCCGCCGAGGACTTTTAATCCAAAGGGGTCCCCGCGCGGCGAAAGCCGGGTGGGGCGGGCAAAAAGAAGATGCGCTCTCTGGGAACGGTACAAATCCCGACAGAAGCGTTTATGGCAGTGCTGAAGCTGGACGAAGAAAACTGACAGGAAAAGGCGGAACGGCCGTGGCCGTTCCGCCTTTGCTATCCGTGTCATTCCCCGTAGAAAAACTCCTTCTGAACGTAATACTGCAGGTCGTGATAGCTCTTGACCAGGGCAGCGCCCTCCGCCGAGAGGACGTCGGTGAGCTGGCCCTGTTCCATATAGAGCCCGGTGGGAATGTTGATGACGCCCACCTGATCCATCACCTCGTTGGTGGCCTGGAGGTAGGCGGGGCCGGTCCAGCCGCACTGACGGAAGAGCTCGTTCATGAGGAAGCTGGGGCTGATGGTGGGCCCTTCGCCGCTGAAGTCCCTGCCCAGGGCTTCCTTGGCGGCGTCGTTGGCCCAGATGATGTACCGGGTGCCGTAGTAGTTGGTAAAGCCCTCGGCGGTGTTCATGTCAAAGTTGACGCCCAGGGCCTGATACACCGAGTTTCCGTCCCCCATCCAGGGGTTGTGATCCCCGAAGAGGACCAGGACCACGGGGGTGTCGTCCTTCCGGAGGGCGTCGGTAAACTCTTTCAGGTACTGATTGGTGTCCCGAATGGAGCCCAGGTAGTTGTTGAGGATGTTGCGCTGCTCCGGTGTGTAGCGGTCGCTGGGGGGGACCGGAGGCTCCCCGCCCCAGTAGTACCCCTCGGAGGCGTAGGGACCATGGCCCTGGTAGGTCACAGAGAAGGTGAAATAGGGGCTGCCGTCGGCGGTCTTCTCCCGGTAGGTTTTGAGCAGCTCAGGGAAAAAGATCCGGTCGGGGGCGGTGGTGTTCCCCACCAGGGACTCAAAATAATTTTCCACGAAGTAGTAATTCTCAAAACCCATGTACTGATTGATGTTCAGCCGGTTATAGAACCACTGGAAGCAGGGGTGCATCCCCTCCACCGTGTAGCCCTGGCTTTGAAAGTACCAGGGGTAGGCGTTGACCGCTCCCCGGTAGTTTTTCAGCTCGCTGTATCCGGTGAGGAAGCACCGCTCGGTGTCCACGGTGCCTCCGGCGAAGATGTTGGTCACCAGGTCGCCGGCCACTCCCTCGGCCTCTAACTGGTGCCAGACCTCGTAGACCTGGGGGGAGAGGTCGGGGATGTCAAACTTGGTAAAGTCGTTGTAGCCCTCCAGCATGATACCGATCACATTGACCTTCTTGTCCCCGGGGATGTCGGCGTCGGTATATTGCTCCAGCAGGGCCTGGGCGGAGTCCTTGTCGTAGTCCTGGGGGGGCAGGTCCACCGCATCCACGGCGCTGTGGAGGAAGGGGTAGACAAAGCCGTGGGCAATGTACTGCTGGGTGGCCGACCACTGGTTTTCCAGATACTGATAGCGGGCCCCTTTGCCGTCATAGAGAGAGTCGCTGAGGATGGATGGGGTGAGCAGAAGGGCCAGGGTACACCCTAACAGCACCGTGACATGGCGGGGCCGGGACCCTTTGGGGAGCCGCCGCCGGACGAACAGGCGGAGGAACAGATAGCCCCCAAGAACGCAGAGCAGCGCGATGGCCAGGTACCAGTCAAGAAACAGACGGTAATTGCCCGCCATGTTTCCCGCCTCCTTCAGAAGAAAGAGGTCGGCCATCATGAGAGGATCGTCCCGAAAAAAGAGCTTGAAGTAGCTGCCCACCGAAAATCCCAGGGTCAGGATGGAAGCGAACAAAAAGCCCCGGTGTGGGGAGCGGAAAAGCCCATAGCCCAGCAAGGCCAGGGCTACCACCGGAGCCAGATTCAGATAGAGGAGGAGAGGACTCTCCAGATAACCGTGAAGCAAAGCGAGGGGATACGGACCGATGGCTAACAGCAGGGAGACCGCGCCCAGCCCCAGCCCGGAGAGGACCACCCAGAGAAGCTGCCAGAGCTGGCGCCACAGGGTCATCTCCGGCTCCGGAGCCTTGGGCAGTTCCCTGCGTCCCCGGGAGAAAAAGGAATATTTCATAAGTAAACTCTTTTCTGCAAAAAGAATGGGGAGCGGCTTTTGCCGCTCCCCATCATCATACCATAAACGAGTTAAAAGTCAACGAATCGACATCATTCTTCAAAGTTCCTTCATAAAAAAGGTTTTTCCAGCAAGGGAAAGGCTTTCCGGGGCCGGAACGGCCTTCCTCAGAAGGCTACCTTTTCCCGGATATAGTTCTTCAGCTCGCTGATGGGCATACGGACCTGCTCCATGGTGTCCCGGTCCCGGACGGTGACGCAGTTGTCGGCCTCCTCGGTGTCGCTGCCCACGGTCTGGAAGTCCACCGTGATGCAGTAGGGGGTGCCGATCTCGTCCT
>JAGBDQ010000155.1 GCA_017937415.1 Oscillospiraceae bacterium | reverse complement strand
GTCCAGCTTCTGACACCGGATGACCACCTCGGTCTCGTTTAAACCGGGGTGCTCCTCCACGGCCACTTTCATGGGCTTCACTCCTTTCGCGATCGCAGGTTTAGAATACACGACAGCGGCCCCCTTGGCAAGGGGGCAAAACGCGACCTGCGGGAATTGGGTCCCAAGCTGCAAAAAGGGGCCGCCCACGAACGTGGACGGCCCCAGGGCTGACGGCTTCGCCGTCAGCCACCCAAATATGCTCTTTTCACGCTCTCATCCTTCAGCAGCTCGGCTCCGGTGCCGGTGGAGACCAGGCGCCCGGTCTCCAGCACATAGCCCCGGTCGGCCACAGAGAGGGCCATACGGGCGTTCTGCTCCACCAGAAGAATGGTGGTGCCGCCCAGGTGGAGGTTCTTGATGATGTCGAAGATCTGGTCCACTAAGATGGGGGCCAGGCCCATGGAGGGCTCATCCAGCATCATCAGCTTGGGGGAGGACATGAGGGAGCGGCCCATGGCCAGCATCTGCTGCTCGCCTCCCGACAGGGTGCCCGCCACCTGGTTCCGCCGCTCCTTGAGCCGGGGGAACTGGTAAAAGACCTTCTCCAGAGAGTAGACGACCTCCTCCTTGGGGCGGGTGTAGGCTCCCATCTCCAGGTTCTCCTCCACGGTCATCTGGAGGAAGACCCGCCGCCCCTCGGGCACCAGAGCCAGACCCTGGTTCTCGATGCGGTGGGCCGGGACGCCCGCCAGAGACTTGCCCTCAAACTCCACGCTGCCCACGGTGGGATGGAGCAGTCCGGCGACGGTGTTGAGAATCGTGGTTTTGCCGGCGCCGTTGGCCCCGATGAGGGTGACGATCTCCCCGGGGAGGACCTCAAAGGAGACCCCCTTTACGGCGTGAATGGCGCCGTAGTAGACGTTCAGGTCGCTGACTTTCAGCAAAGGCTCCATTTTTATTCCTCCTCCTTTCGCTTGCCCAGATAGGCCTCGATAACGGCGGGGTTGGCCTGGATGTCGGCGGGGGTGCCCTTGGCGATGACCTGGCCGAAGTTGAGAACGCAGATGCCCTCGCAGATGCCCATGACCAGGCTCATGTCGTGCTCGATAAGCAAAATGGCGATCTGGAAGGTATCCCGGATCTTTACGATGTTGTCCATAAGCTCGGCGGTCTCGGAGGGGTTCATGCCCGCTGCCGGCTCGTCCAGCAGGAGGAGCTTGGGATCCGTGGCCAATGCCCGGACGATCTCCAGCCGCCGCTGGGCGCCGTAGGGAAGGCTCCCTGCCGGATGGTCGGCCAAACCCTCCATGCCGAAGATGGAAAGAAGCTCCAAGGCCCGCTCGTGGGCCATCTTCTCCTGCTTCCAGTAGGAGGGCAGGCGGAAGATCCCCTCGGCCATGCCGTATTTCAGCTGGTTGTGGAGGCCGATCTTCACGTTGTCCTCCACGGTCAGGTTGCCGAAGAGGCGGATGTTCTGGAAGGTACGGGCGATGCCCATGCGGTTGACCTGGACGGTGGTCTTGCCGTGGGTATCCACCCCGTCCAGCAGGATGGTGCCCCGGGTGGGCTGGTAGACCTTGGTAAGCAGGTTGAAGACCGTGGTCTTGCCCGCGCCGTTGGGGCCGATGAGGCCGGTGATCTCGGTGCGGCCGATGGCCAGGTTCAGGTCGTTGACGGCGGTGAGGCCGCCGAAGTCCACGCCAAGGTGGCGGCACTCCAAGATGGGAGTCTTGCCGATGTCCCGCTCGGTGAGGAAGTTGATGGCAGGCATGGGGATCAGCTTGGGCTGCTGACGGGGCTCCTTACTCATTTGCCCCACCTCCCTTCACCGTGGTTTTGGGCTTCTTTTTCCATATCTTCTCTTTCAGGCCTCCGAAGAAGCTCTGGAGGGTGGGGTTGTTGGTGAAAAGCATCACCAGGATGAGGATCACGGCGTAGAGGAGCATCCGGTACTCGGCAATGTTGAAGCCCCGGAGGAGCTCGGGGAGCACATAGAGGAGGGCGGCGGCGATCATGGAGCCCCGGATGTTGCCCAGGCCGCCCAGCACCACAAAGACCAGCACTAAGATGGAGGTATTGAAGTTGAACTTGGAGGCCACGGTGGAAGAATAGTTGAGGCCGAAGAGGGCGCCTGCGGCCCCCGCCAGGGCGGCCGAGGTCACAAAAGCCATGAGCTTATACTTACCGGCGGGAATGCCCACGCTCTCGGCGGCGATCCGGTTGTCCCGAAGGGCCAGGATGGCCCGGCCGGAGCGGGAGTTCACCAAATTCTGCACCACAAAGAGGGTGATGAGCAGCAGCACCGCCCCGGCGGTAAAGGTAGCCAGCTTGGGCGCGCCTACGGCGCCCATGGGGCCCTTGACGATGGCGGTGCCCCCCTCGGCCAGTACCAGGCGGGCCGAGTCGGTGGTGATGTGGATCCCCTTGGAGTCCACCCCGATATAGAGGATCATAATGATGTTCTGGATGATCTGGCCAAAGGCCAGGGTGACGATGGCCAGATAGTCCCCCCGGAGCCGGAGCACCGGGACGCCCACCACAAAGCCGCCCAGGGCCCCAAAGACGGCCCCCACCACCATGGAGATGGCCAGGCGGAGCGGCGCGAAGGGGATCAGGTTCTGGAGGGCCACGGCGGTGATGATGCCGCTGAAGGCCCCCAGGCTCATAAAGCCGGCGTGGCCCAGGCTCAGCTCCCCTGAAATGCCCACGGTCAGGTTCAGGGAGACCGCCATGACCATATAGCAGCAGGCGGGGACCAGCACGCTCTGGAGGGCGTTGGAGAGAAGTCCGCCCCCGATCAGGACCTGCAGCAGCGCATAGGCGCCGATCACAATGACATAGTTGAGCATACCGCTGAGGGAGGTCTTTCTCTGCGTTCCTTGTTTTTTCATACCGCCCTCACCTACACTTTCTCGGGCACATATTTGCCCAGCAGGCCGGCGGGTTTCACCAGCAGCACTAAAATGAGGACCCCAAAGACCACCGCGTCCGAAAGGGAGGTGGAGATATAGGCCTTGGCAAAGGTCTCAATGACCCCTAAAAGGATGCCCCCTAAAAAGGCCCCGGGGATGGAGCCGATGCCCCCAAACACGGCGGCGGTAAAGGCCCGGATGCCGGGGAGGGAGCCGGTGGTGGGGGACAGCACCGGATAGGCCGAGCACATGAGGACGCCCGCCAGGGCGGCCAGGGCCGACCCGATGGCAAAGGTCATGGAGATGGTGGCGTCCACATTGATGCCCATGAGCTGGGCGGCCCCCTTGTCCTCTGAGCAGGCCCGCATGGCCTTGCCCAGCTTGGTCTTTCCGGTGAAGAAGGTCAGCGCCGCCATGACCACCACGCAGCAGGCCACCGCCAAAATAGCTACATAGGTCACGGTGATCTCTCCGCCCGCCAGGCTGAGCTGACCGTCCACGATGGGGGTAAAGGTCTTGGTGGCGGCCCCCCAGAGAATCTGGGCGCCGTTCTGGAGCAAGTAGCTCACCCCGATGGCGGTGATGAGCACCGCCAGGGAGGGGGCCTGCCGCAGGGGCTTGTAGGCCAGACGCTCGATGGTGATGCCCAAAAGGGTACACACCGCCATGGCCAGCAAAAGCCCCACCACGGGGGGCAGGCCAAAGCTGCCCGACGCGAAGAAGCTCACGAAGGCGCCCACCATGATCACGTCGCCGTGGGCAAAATTGAGCATCTTGGCAATACCGTAAACCATGGTGTATCCTAAGGCGATGATGGCGTAAATACTTCCCAGGCTCACCCCAATGATCAGGTTGTTCAGAAGGGACAATCAGCTCACCTCTTTCTCCTTTTTCTCACTCTATAAATACGGGAAATCCCGACAGGAGAAACTTCCCCCGCCGGGTGTTACATAAGGGAGGGGGAGGACCGCCCCAAGGCGGTCCTCCCAGCCCAGTGTTCACTGCTTGTTATTATCGGCTCCGTTTCTCTCAGGGATCCACGTAGGCGCCGTTCTGCACCTTGACCACCATGGGGGCCTTGGAGACCTCACCGGAGGTGAGCCAGCTCATGCCGGTGCCGGTGAGTCCGTCCACCTTGAACTCGCCGCCGGTAAAGAGGGCGGAGAGGGCGTCGCAGAGAGCGGCGCTGTCCATGTCGGCAATGCCCTCGATCTTGCAGCAGGCCTCGTAAATGGCGTACATACAGTCGTAGCCGTCGGCGGCGAACTGGTTGGGAATGATGCCGCCCGAGAGCTTCTTGTAGCTCTCCACAAAGGTGGTGTTGCGGCTGTCAGTGGCACCAGCGTTATAGGGGGTCATAAGGAGCAGGCCCTCCACCGAACTGGCGTCAAAGCCCTCTACGGCCAGCATACCGTCCATGCCGTCGCCGCCGAAGAAGATGGGGTTATAGCCACTCTGCTTGGCCTGGGTCATAATGAGGGAGGCGGGGGTGTAGTAGATGGGCAGGAAGACCAGCTCAGCCCCGGCGTCCTTGCAGGCGTTGACCTGCACGTTGTAATCGGTGGTGTCGTCGGAAGGGTAGGTCTGGGCGGTGACCACCTCAAGACCCAGCTCCTTGGCCTTGGCCATGAAAGCCTCTGCCATGCCGGTGGAGTAAGCGCTGCCGTTGTTGTAGATCACGCCCACCTTGGTGGCGATGCCGGCGCTCTTCACATACTCGGCGGCGGCCACGCCCTGGCCGGGATCGGTGAAGCACATCTGGAACACGTTGTTTTTGCCCGCGGTCACGTCGGGAGAGGAGGCCGAGGGGGTGAGCTGGAAGTACCGGTCGGCGTAAGTCTCAGAGGAGACCGCCACGCAGGGATCGGTAGTGGTGCAGCCATAGATCACCAGGGGAGCTCCCTTGGCCCAGTCCTTCAGGCCGTTGTAAGCGGACACGGCGGTATCGGTCACGCCGGTGTCATCCTCAAACTTGAACTCTAACTTGATGGGGCCGTTCAGGGCATTGATCTCGTCCACGGCCACCTGGGCACCCCAATCGGTGGCGGTGCCGTACTGGGCCAGGTCGCCGGTGAGGGGGCCGATGCCGCCGACCTTGATGGTGACAACGCCGTCGGCCGAGCCTTTGTTGTCGTCCTTGCTGCCGCAGCCGGAAAGCAGGCCGACGGCCATCACGCAGGACAGGGTCAGAGCAATTACTTTCTTCATTTTCATTTCTCTCAACCTCCTTACAGGTTAGTTGACATTATACGTTCCGAAAGGGAAATTGTCAACACGCATAACTGTAACAATTAAAAGAGAGAAAGAACGAAAACTTTAGTCAAAATAGCCAAAAAAGTCAGATGACCAGCCCGCCGTTGGGGGCGATCACCTGCCCGGTCAGGAAGTCTCCCCCCTTGCCGCAGAGGAAGGAAACCCACGCCGCCACGTCCTCAGGCGTCCCCAGGCGTCCCAGGGGGGTCTCCTCCGCCAGCTCACTCAGGGTCCCGGCCCCCAGGGGACGGACCATGTCGGTGTCAATGACGCCGGGGGCAATACAGTTCACCGTAATGCCCGAGGGGCCGACTTCCTTGGCCAAAGCCTTGGTAAGACCGATGACCCCCGCCTTGGCCGCCGAGTAGGCCACCTCGCAGGAGCCCCCCACCTGACCCCACATGGAGGAGATGGTGATGATCCGCCCGGACTTTTGCCGGAGCATGGGCTTTAGTGCAGCCTGACAAGAGAAAAAGGCCCCGTCCAGGTCCACGGACATGATTTCCCGGTACTTTTCCGGGGCCATATCCTGGGTAAGTCCCTGCCAGGCCACCCCGGCGGCACACAGCAAAATGTCAAGTTGACAAAATTTTTCTAACACAGTGTCAAGCAAGCGGTCCACCTGCTCCTTTTGGGACACGTCGCAGGGGATGGCCAAGGCCCCGGTCTCGGCCGCCAAGGCCTTTGCCTCCGCCTCGCTGCTTTTATAGCAGAAGGCCACCCGGCAGCCCTCGGTGGTGAGCCGCCGGACGCAGGCAGCTCCGATGCCCCGGCTCCCGCCGGTGACGAGCGCGGTTTTTTCCATTTGCCGCTTCCCTCCCTTTTGCCCATTTACAGGCTTTCTTTGGGCAAGTTTTCCTTATTATAATACGGTACCCTCTTTTTTTCAACGGCGCGGGCAGAATTTTCCTCCCGTTCATTGTTTTTTCCGCCCTTCCGTGGTAAAATAACCCGTACGGATCCACCCTCACCAAAGAACCAGCAAAGAAGGAGTGAAAGAAATGCTGGAGATCAGTCATCTTCGTTACGACGTAACCGCCGAGAACGGCGAGGCGTTGGATATTTTAAGGGATGTATCCCTTACGGTGGAGTCTGGCAAGTTAGTGGTCATCACCGGTCCCAACGGGGGCGGCAAGACCACCCTGGCCAAGACCATCATGGGCCTCAACCAGCCCACCGGGGGCTCCATCCGCTGGAACGGGCAGGACATCACCCACCTCTCCATCACTGAGCGGGCCAAGTTAGGAGTCAGCTACGGCTTTCAGCAGCCCCCCCGGTTCAAGGGCTTGAAGGTGGAGGATCTGCTGGCCCTGGCGGCCGGAAAGGACAGCCTGACTCCCGGGGAAGGGTGCCAGTACCTCACCCAGGTGGGCCTGTGCGCCGACGACTACATCCACCGGGAGGTGGACTCCTCCCTGTCGGGCGGGGAGCTTAAGCGCATTGAGATCGCCACCATTCTGGCCCGGAAGGCCGGGCTCATGATCTTTGACGAGCCCGAGGCCGGCATCGACCTGTGGTCCTTCGCCAAGCTCACCGAGACCTTTGAGCGCATCCACAAAACGGGAGAGGCCACCCTCCTCATTATCTCCCACCAGGAGCGTATCATCCAGCTGGCCGACGAGATCGCCGTCATTGAGGGCGGCAGAGTCACCCATTGGGGGACCCGGGAGGAAGTCTTCCCCCAGATCATGGCCCGGACCATTCCGGGCTGCGGCTACATGAAGGGAGGGAATGCCTGATGGAACAGGTGGATTGGAAGATCCTCAAGGAGATCGCCGAGCTGGAAAAGACCCCCCAGGGGGCCTACAACTTCCGGGTGAATGGGGCTCTGGACGCCCGGCAGGTCACCGCCAACATCGACATTACCTCCAAGACCGGCAAGCCGGGCATCGACATTACAGTGAAGCCGGGCACCCGTGGGGAGAGCGTCCACATTCCGGTGGTGCTGAGCCAGACCGGTCTCAAAGACGTGGTGTATAACGACTTCTACATCGGGGAAAATGCCGATGTGGACATTGTGGCGGGCTGCGGCATCCACAACACGGGCTGCGAGACTTCCCAGCACGACGGCATCCATGTGTTCCACGTGGGCAAAAACGCCAGAGTCCGCTATGTGGAGCGGCACTACGGGGAGGGCCCGGGCACCGGGGAGAACATCCTCAACCCCCGCACCGAGGTCTACCTGGAGGAGGGCGCCTCCATCACCATGGAGATGACCCAGATCCGGGGGGTGGACTCCACCATCCGGGACACCGTGGTGGAGGTGGCAGCCGGGGGCGAGTGC
>JAGBDQ010000012.1 GCA_017937415.1 Oscillospiraceae bacterium | reverse complement strand
GTTTCAAATACTGGTTTCCTGTTCCTTGTACTGTTCCCTGTATCTATGTTTTTGGCTACTCCATCCAGTATATTTGTACTTTGCTTTTTTGATTTTTGGATGACAGCAGGGAGCAGTCTGGATGTAGCCATGCGGCTTATTTTTATCGGCTTTCTTGCCGGTTTCCTCCCGCCCCTTCTTTTCGCCCTGGGTAGCTTTTGGCAGTCGGCGCGGATGGAGCGGAGGCGCACAGAAGCGGCAGATGACTTCTAAAGCTGCAGTAAGAAGCTATCTGGAAAATAGAAAAATCGGAGCAGAACGGAAAGGGGAGGCCAACATGGACGAGAGCCATATTTTGCGGGACTGTCTTGTGACCGCATCCCTGCTGTTGGGCGCAGTGTATCTGAACTGGCTGGGAATGGAACCGCCTGCGCGGACCGTTGGCCGACTTTTGGGAATTTCGGGATATTTGCTCTTGTCTGCAATATTGATTTTCTGGGTGATCAGCCGTCTTTATCAGGCGTGCAGGGCACGGAAACGGAGGGAAATATGTTCGGCGGTCATAGGGCTGCTGGCACTTGCCCTTTTGTTTGTATGGCCGTTTACCGGGTGCCATGGCCGGCTTGATGATCTCGTTCACCGCCGTGGGCGGGAGAATATAATTGCCCAGTGGCAAAAGAAAGAGCTTTCCCAGATCGGCTCACAATCCTATTGGGTAGGGTCAAACTCCTGGGACCGGAGAATGTATGTCACCGACGGAATGTTTATTTTTGACGCCTATAATGGTTTCCTATGTACCCAGGAGATCCTCTATTCATCCCGTACACCGACCGGCCGCTGGAGCGGATCAACTCCATTGGGAAATGGCTGGTATTGCTGGACAGGATGCTGGTGAATGCTGAAATGAACCGCGGAATGTCTCCGCGGTTCATTTTATCCGCAGGGCAACATTTTACATGGCTGCTCAGAGGTGGTTAGATCTATCTGGGTGGCTGCTTTTCAAAAAGAGAAAAATCTTAAAATTACTATTGACAATCACGTGATTATATGATATATTCATATTACCTTAAGGAGGCGGTCAAGATGACAAGAACACTGCCGGGTACTACGATCCAAGCAGACCTGTCCCGGTCCGACGGGGTCGAGGCTGTGCTGGGGCCCATGTTTCTGACCGGAGGGCTGACCCTGTCTCAGGTGACAACACTGACTGGACTGGAGCCTTATGTGATCCAGAACTGGGTCCGGCGGGGGTTCCTATCTCCACCGCAGCAGCGCAGGTACAGCAGGAGGCAGCTCTGCCGCATTCTGACCGTTAACATGCTGAAGGACGTCCTTCAGCTGGAAAAAATCTGTTCGCTCCTGTCCTATGTCAACGGAAACTTGGAGGACGAATCCGACGACCTGGTAGACGACAGCTACCTGTATGAAAAAGCGGTGTGGCTGATCGCCCGGTCTGAGGATAGCCAGGTGACCGGGATACAGCTGAAAGAGGCCCTGAAGGATTATTCGGGCACTCCAGAAGCCAGGGAGCGAGTGGAAAGGGTACTGGTCGCTATTTGTAAGGGGTATCTGTCTGCCCGGCTTAAGGCTGAGACGGAGGAATTGATCTCCGGCTTCTGCTGAACGGGCGAAAAAGAGCCCAAAGGAAACCGTTTATTATAAAAAGGAGAATTTACGTTGAAAAACAAGATCATTGCGAAGGCTCTGGTAGGATTTGCTGTTGTCATCGCTTTGGTTATTGCGCTCACCAGCTTTAAGACCATTCCAGAAGGTCACGTGGGTGTGAAATATCAGTTTGGAAAAATTGTTGACGACGGCCTGAAGGCCGGTCTGGAGTTCCATCTGCCTATCATTCAGAGCATTAAGGTGGTAGACATCCGGGAGCAGGTCTACGAGTTCAACACCAGTGCTTACACCAAGGACACCCAGACGGTGGAAGGTGTGGACGGAGCTTTGAACTACAGCTATATGAGCAACGAGCTGCCATACATTATCCGAAACGTGGGTGTAGACAATGTGGAAAGCAAGCTGATCATTCCCCAGGTCAACTCTATCCTGAAGAACGCCATCGGTCAATATAAGGCTGAGGAGCTGGTGCAGAACCGAACCACCATCCAGGAGCAGGTAGAAGAAGAGCTGCGGGAGAGTCTTGCTGACTCCGGCATATACGTACATGCCTTTAACATTAAGAACATCGACTTTGAGGACTCCTTCGAGGAGACCATCCGGGCCAAGGTTGCCGCCGAACAGGAGGCCTTGCGGAAGCAGAATGAGACCGTGGCCAAGGAGGAGGAAGCCAAGCAGCTTCTGATCGCCGCCGAGGCGGATGCCAAAGCCAAGCTCCTCAACGCTGAGGCGGAGGCCAACGCCAAAAAGCTTGACGCCGATGCGGAAGCTTACGCCATTGAAGTGATCCAGGAACAGCTCCGCACCAGCCCTGAGTACAACCAACTCCAGATGATCCAAAAATGGGATGGTAAATGGCCCACCGTAATGGGTGAGACTGTGAACCCCTTTGTGACCATCGGGAAATAACCATAAGGCCATGGAGCAGGCCCCTGCCGCGCTGCGGCAGGGGCCTTTCTATCGTCCTTCGTTGGTGGTGCAGGATGGGTCACAGTTGCTGGAGGAACCCAGAGCCAGAAGAGCCAGATTATCCCCCAGACAGGTAAAGAAGGTGGCCAGGAGTCCGAGCTGCTCAGCGGTGAGTCCCTTGGAAAGCTGGACTGAAGCTACAGCGGCCAAAATGACCAATGCGTCGTTGTCCACAGAACCACCTCCCATAGATCATTCTATGCACGGAGGAAACTTGTTTTTTGCTGGAAGGAAGATAAAAATCGGGCTTTTGTGTAGGGGGGAGTGGGATTTTTGGTCAATTTGTATGTAATATTTCAAGAACAGGGGGAAAGACAGGCACTTTTTACTCTATCATTTTTGTGGATTTTGATGTAAAATAACAATAGCACATACCCTGATTATTTATTCCATAAGGAGTGTTTTGTTATGGCAACCACAAAGAAGACCGAGACCACTGAGGTCAAGAAGGAGACCGCAAAGGTCGCCGAGACCAAGAAGGAGGCTGTCAAGGCCCCCGAGACCAAGAAGGAGGCTGTCAAGGCCCCCGAGACCAAGAAGGCTCCCGCCAAGAAGGAGACCGTCAAGAAGACTGCCGAGAAGAAGCCCGCCGCCAAGAAGGCTGCTGCTCCCAAGGCTGCCGCTGTGAAGGTGGTTCTGGAGTTCCAGGGCCGTCAGGTGAGCGCGGACGACATCCTGGCCGCCGTCATGGCCAAGGCCGGCAAGGCCAAGACCGTGGAGGTCTATGTGAAGCCCGAGGACGGCGCCGCCTATTATGTGGCCGACGGCGAGACCGGCAAGGTGGAGTTCTAATTTAGGCTGCTGCAAACGAGAAAGGTCCGGAAGCGTGATGCTTCCGGACCTTTCTTATAGCTTCTTTACGTATCGCAGGTCCACACATACCGTATTTGGGGGAAAAGGGATGTCAGCGTGGGTGCCGTCCCAGGCAAAGCCATGGGCGGCATAGAATTTCCGGGCCTTGTCGTTTTCCCGGAGCACAAAGACGAAGGCGTTTTGGAAGCCGTCTGCTTTCAGCCGCCGCAGGGCCTCCTCAAAGAGGAGCCCGCCGTAGCCTTTGCCCCGCTCCTCCGGGTGGGTGTAGAAGGAGGCGATCTCTCCCCAGTCGGCATAGGCGTCGTTGTCAAATTTGCAGACGTCTCCGGGGTTATAGTTCATAGTCCGGGCTTTACAGTAGTTGATACAGCTCACCGGGGTATCTCCCCGGTAAAGGAGCAGACCATGGACGCCGTTTTGCGCCTCGTAGTTTTTCCGGAAGACCTCCACCCAGCGGTCATCGGTGAACTCGCTGTTCAGATAGTCCTGGGGCACATAGCCCACATAGCTGTCCCGCCAGCCAAGAGCATGAATGAGGCTCATGGCTTTGAAATGCTCCAAGGTGGCGGCATCAACAAAATGAAGTTCTTCCGGCATGGGGATCACATCCTGACATTGAAGAAATAGATAAATCAAGTATGGCACAGGTCTACGGAATGGTCAAGCAAAAAAATTTGAAAAGGGTCTTCCCAAAAACGGTCAACGGCTTTATGATGGGATTGACCCAAGGGTCAAAGGAGGCGAAGGCGTGAACGAAAAATTTTTCTCATTGCCCCAGGAAAAGCAAATGGCCATTCTCAACGCGGGCTACCGGGTTTTTGCTCATAATTCCTATAAGCACAGTCCTATGCAGGAGGTAGCCGACGAGGCCGGGATCAGTAAGGCCCTTCTTTTCCACTACTTCCACAACAAAAAAGAGTTTTACCTCTTCCTGTTGGATACGGGGGCCAGGACCACGGTAGAGTATCTGACGAAATGCGGCTGCTATGAGCAGGAGGACCTGTTCGGCGCCATGTACCTGGGCATGAAGGCCAAGGTGGAGGTCATGCGCCGGTATCCCGATATGACTTCCTTTGTCCTCAAGGCCTATTACGAAAAGGACGAGGAGGTCATAGGGGAGGTCGGAAAACTCATCCAGAAATACGGCGGTTTCCGGGCCAACGCCTACCTGGTCAATTTGGCTCCGGAAAAATTCAGGCCCGGTTTGGACCTGAAGATGATGTACCTGGATATGTTCTGGGCCAGTGAAGGCTATCTGTGGGAGAAAGTACAGCAAGGGGAGTTTGATGTGGATGCCATGGAGGGAGATTTTACCCGTTTGCTGAATTTCTGGAAAAGCATTTATCTGCGGGAGGAGGAAAGCTGATGGAAGCTATCTTGACTGAAAAGCTGACCAAGTCATACGGTAAAGCTCGGGGGATCATTGACTTGGACCTGCGGGTGGAGCAGGGGGATTTCTTTGGTTTTATCGGTCCTAACGGGGCGGGGAAAAGCACCACCATCCGTACTTTGCTGGGCCTGCTTCGTCCCACCTCCGGAAGGGGAACCGTGCTGGGGCTGGACATTACTCGAAAGACTGAGGAAATTCTGTCCCGGGTAGGCTATCTCCCCTCCGAAACCGTCTTTTACCCCGGTATGAAGGTGGGGGAATTGATCCGGTTTTCTGCCGGGCTGCGGAAGTGGGACTGCAGGCGGGAGGGGGAGGCTCTCTGTGAGCGGCTGCGCCTGGATCCAAGCCGCCGGGTGGAGGAACTCTCTTTGGGCAACCGGAAGAAGGCGGGCATTGTCTGCGCCCTGCAGCACAGGCCGGAACTACTGATCCTGGATGAGCCTACCAGTGGCCTGGACCCGCTGATGCAGCGGGAGTTCTTTACCATCCTGAAGGAGTACCATGAGGCGGGTACCACCATTTTCCTCTCCTCCCATGTGCTCTCCGAGATCCGCCGCAACTGCTCCAAAGCGCTGGTGCTTCGGGAGGGCCGGGCAGTGGCGCGGCTGGGCAGGGAGGAGCTGGAGAAAAACGAAGAGGAATTTGAGGATTTCTTCCTTCAATACTACATGGAAGGGGGCGGGGAGGCATGACGCTCTTCAGGCATGAGCTCCGTCAGGGATGGTTGTCTCTTTTGATCTGGACTCTGGCCATCGGCGGGCTGATGGCGGTGTGCATTTTCCTGTTTCCTGAGATGGAGGGGGAAATGGGGCAGGTGGGAGATATGTTTTCTTCCATGGGGGCTTTTACCGCCGCCTTCGGCATGGACCGGCTGAATTTTGGGACCTTTTCCGGTTTTTACGCTATCGAGTGCGGCAATATTCTGGGCCTGGGTGGGGCCATGTTCGCCGCCATGACGGCCGCGGCCGCCCTGGCCAAGGAGGAGAAGGAGGGGACGGCAGAGTTCCTGCTGACCCATCCGGAAGGTCGGGGCCAGGTAGTTACGGAGAAACTGCTGGCGGTGCTGGCCCAGATCCTTGCCCTCAATCTGGCCGTTTGGGCGATCTCCGCTCTGTCTGGGCTTGCTATTGGCGAGGAGATCCCCTGGGGAGAATTGTGCAAGCTTCACTTGGCCTACTTTTTCCTGCAGCTTGAACTGGCGGGGATCTGTTTCGGGCTCTCCGCTTTCCTGCGGCGGGGAAGCCTGGGAGCTGGGCTGGGTATCGCCGCCGGAGCCTACTTTCTGGACCTGATCGCCAACATTGCGGAAAAGGCGGAATGGCTCCACTACGTGACTCCCTTTGGATATACCGCCGGAGCGGATATTCTGGCCGATGGAATGGATTGGCCTCTGATTGCATTGGGAATGCTCTGGGCCTGTGCCGGTATTGCTTTGGCCTACGGGTGGTATCTCAGAAAAGATATTCATTAAAAGGAATAACAAAAACCGACCCCCTGCCTGAGAAGAAGTTCAGGCAGGGGGTTCATCTTGGGATGAGGAAGGATCACACCATGGCGTGCTCCTTTTCCTCCAGCTGCTCACTCTGAGCCTCTTGCTCCTTGCGGAGGGCCCGGGCGTTGGCCAGCATCAGTTTGATCCGATTTTCCTGGTTGATCTTGGTGGCTCCCGGGTCGTAGTCGATGGCCACGATGTTGCTCCAGGGGTAGTCGTCCTTCAGCTTGCGGATCATGCCCTTGCCCACGATGTGGTTGGGCAGGCACCCAAAGGGCTGGGTGCAGACAATGTTGGGGACCCCGGTGTGGATGAGCTCCAGCATCTCGGCAGTGAGGAGCCAGCCTTCTCCCATCTTGTTGCCGTCTCCCAGATAGCCTTTGATGTAGCTGTGGAGCTCATTGAAGTCCCCGGGGGCCCGGAAGCCAGCCTGCTTCAGGGCATCGATCATGGCGTGCTGGTACTTCATCACATATTTCTGAAGCCAGTGACAGAACTTCTCTTTGACCCACTTACCGCCGTAGATGTCCACATCCACCTCGCGGTTGTTGATCTTGAAGATGACGAAGTCGATGACTCCGGGTACCACAGGCTCGGCACCTTCGGAGAGAAGGAAGTCGCAGAGATTATTGTTGCCCAGGGGGGCATATTTCACATAGATCTCACCTACTACGCCCACCTTGACCTTCTCTTCTCCGGAGACTGGGATGGCCTTGAAGGCGGCGGTGATCCGGTCAAAATTGGCCCGCATGCTCTTAAAGGACATGCCCTTGCCCTGGTGCATGTCATCAAGGAGAAAGTCCATACACCGCCGGACACAGGCGTCGGTGTCTCCCTTCGTCAGTTCGTAGGGCCGGACCTGGTTAGAGACACAGAGGAGAAGGTCTCCGTATATGAGAGCGAAAATCACCTTGCGGAGCATCCCCACGGTGAGCTGAAAGCCGGGATTGTGTTCCAGCCCCGAAAGGTTAAGGGAGATGACCGGTACAAAGGACAAATCAGCCTTCTCCAGAGCCTTGCGGAGAAGATGGATGTAGTTGGAGGCCCGGCAGCCGCCGCCGGTCTGGGTGATGACCAAAGCCACCTTGTGTGGGTCATATTTGCCTGACTGGATGGCGTTGATGAGCTGTCCGATGACCAGAATGGCAGGGTAACAGGCATCATTGTGGACATATTTCTGACCGGCGTCAATGACTGGCCGGCCGGTATTTTCCAACATTTCTACCTTGTAGCCGTAAGAGCGAACGATCTCCACGATCATAGCGAAGTGGTCGGGGAGCATTTGGGGAGCTAAAAGGGTGTAATCCTTCCTCATCTCTTTGGTGAAGAGGAGCCGCCCGGTCTTGTCGTATTTCAGTTCAGCCATTGTGGGCCTCCTTCCTTGCCTCCATGGCCGCCATGAGGGAGCGGATGCGGATCTTGACCGCCCCCAGATTGTTGATGTCATCGATTTTGAGCTGGGTGTATAGCTTGCCGTGTTCCTCCAGAATGGCGCGGACCTCATCGGCGGTGATGGCGTCGGTGCCGCAGCCGAAGGAGACCAGCTGAATGAGCTGCATATCGCTCTGGGTACACACATACCGGGCAGCGTTATACATCCGGGACTGGAAGGTCCACTGGTTGAGCACCCGCCGGGCCTCATAGCCCTCCCGCCAGGCCACTGCGTCCTCAGTAATGAGGGCGAAGCCCTGTCCGGTAATCAGGTCGTTGATGCCGTGGTTGATCTCAGGGTCTGCGTGGTAGGGGCGGCCGGCGACTACCAGAATGGGGAGCCCCTGCTGCCGTGCCTCAGCGATATACTGCTCGCCGGTGGAGCGGATGTCCTGAAGGTATGCGCTATAGGCATCGTAGGCCGCTCGGACGGCAGCCACAGTTTCTTTCGTGGGGATGGCGAATTCTTCTTCCATGATGGTGCTCAAATGCTTTTCACAGTCCTTATGCCGCCATAGGCCTACATAGGGATCCAGGAACCGGGTCTCTTTGAGCTGGGGAATGTTGGCTGCAATCAGTTCGGGGTAGTAGGCAACCACAGGGCAGTTGTAGTGATTGTCCCCGATGCCTTCGTCATAATTATAGGACATACAGGGGTACCAGATGGCATCCACACCCATCTCCAGAAGAGATTCCACATGACCATGGAGGAGCTTGGCGGGATAACATACTGTGTCCGAAGGGATGGTATGCTGGCCCTTAATGTAAAGCTTCCTGGAGGATTCGGGGGAGAGGATCACCTCAAAATTCAGATGGGTAAAGAAGGAGAACCAGAAGGGCAGATTCTCATACATATTGAGGCCGAAGGGAATACCGATCTTACCCCGGCTCCCGGTACCCTGTCCTTTCCCCTGATAGGAACGGAGAAGGTCATATTTGTATTTCATCAGGTCAGGAAGAACCTGCTTTTCCTTGCCCAAGGGCCGGGAACAGCGGTTACCTGAGATGAATTTCCGCCCGCCGTCAAAGGTGTTCACCGTCAGGGAGCAGTGGTTGGTACACAGCCCGCAGGTGGCCGGTTTGGCAGTGTGAGTGAAGGAATGTAAAGCCTCTTCGCTTAACAGCTGAGACTGCTTCAAGCGGAGATCCCGGGCTGCCAGGGCGGCGCCGAAAGCGCCCATGAGCCCGGCTATGGTGGGCCGGACCACGTCACGGCCCAGCTCCTGTTCAAAGGCCCGGAGCACCGCGTCATTGAGGAAGGTGCCCCCCTGGACCACGATGTGCTTACCCAGGTCATCGGCGTTGGCGGCCCGGATGACCTTGTAGACTGCGTTTTTCACGATGGAGATGGAGAGGCCTGCCGAAATATCTTCTACACTGGCTCCATCCTTTTGGGCTTGTTTGACGCTGGAGTTCATAAAAACGGTGCACCGGGAACCCAGGTTCACTGGCCGGGGAGAGAAGAGCCCCAGCTTGGAGAAAGCGGCAATGTCATACCCCAGGGCTTTGGCAAAGGTCTCAATAAAGGAGCCGCAGCCGGAGGAGCAGGCCTCGTTGAGCATGATGGAGTCTACGGCGCCGTTGCGGATCTTGAAGCATTTCATGTCCTGGCCGCCGATGTCGATGATGAAATCAACCTGGGGATTAAAGTGGGCAGCGGCCTTATAGTGGGCCATGGTTTCCACCAGGCCCAGGTCGCAGTTGAAGGCGTTTTTGATCAGGTCCTCGCCGTAACCGGTGACGGCGGCGCCTTTGATGGTCACACGGTCTCCGCACTGGCGGTAGATCTCTTTCAGTTGTTCCAGAACAATAGCTACCGGATTGCCCTGGTTAGAGTGGTAGTAGTGGAAGAGAATGCCGCCATCGGGGTCGATCAGTACCATTTTTGTGGTAGTGGAACCGGCGTCAATGCCCAGCCAGGCGCCCCCGGTATAGGCCGCCAAATCGGCCTCGGGGGGATGGCTGGCGTTGTGACGGGCGAGGAAGGCGTCGTAGTCCTTCTGGTCAGTAAAGAGAGGGGGCATCACATCCAAGGTGTTGGTGGCGTCTACGCTCTCTTCAAGCAGACGCAGGCACTCCTCAAAGGGGCGGGAGGAGTAGTCGGTGGAACACAAAGCCGCCCCCATGGCGGCAAAGCAGTCACCATCCTCGGGAAAGACGGCATGATCTTCATCTAAGTGCAGGGTTTCCACGAACCGTTCCCGAAGTCCCATGAGGAAGTGGAGAGGGCCGCCCAGGAAGACGATCTTGCCCTTCAGCTCCCGGCCCTGGGTGAGGCCGGCCACTGTCTGGTCTACCACGGCCTGGAAGATGGAAGCGGCTACATCCTCCTTCCGCCCGCCCTGGTTCAGGATGGGCTGGATGTCGCTCTTGGCAAATACTCCGCACCGGGAGGCGATGGGGTAGATCTTCTCGTGCTTCAGGCTCAGTTGATCCAGCTCGTCGATGGTCACGTTGAGAAGAGAGGCCATCTGGTCGATGAAGGCCCCGGTGCCTCCGGCGCAGGAACCGTTCATCCGCTCCTCCAGCGCTCCGCCGAAGAAGATGATCTTGGCGTCCTCGCCTCCCAGCTCGATAACGGCGTCGGTACCCGGTACATACCGGTTCACCGCGGCGGCGGTGGCGTAGACCTCCTGGACAAAGTCAATGCCGCAGACTTTCGAGACACCCAAACCGGCTGAGCCGGTGATGACCATATGTACATTCTTGCCGGCGAGCATATCCTGAATGGAGCGCAGGGTCTGGGCAGCCCGTTCCCGGGTCTTGGAAAAATGCCGCTCATAGGAGCGGAATAAAAGTGCATCATTTTCATCCAGCACCACGACCTTAACGGTGGTGGAACCAATGTCGATGCCAACACGCAGATCCATAGAGTCACCTCAAGCATACACAAAAATATGAGATATTTTACACCAAATGGTTTTGCTTTTCAACCGGTAAAGCCATACAGAAAATGAAAATAATTTATTAATTTTCTTTCGCAAATCGAAGATTTCACAAATCTTTCTTGACATAGGATATTATACGGCGTATAATATCGCTAAACAAACAGGAGGGAGGGCGGCCTGTGGCCTTTCAAGTGACGGCTCCATTGCTGGACGGATGTGTCCTGTCGGTTTTAGAACAAGGGGACGCTTATGGGTATAGCTTGACCCAGCAGCTCAGACGGGAGATCGACCTGTCGGAATCCACTCTATATCCGGTACTGCGGCGGCTCCAGCGGGACGGTTGCCTGACAGTCTATGACGAACAGTTTCAGGGGAGAAACCGACGATACTACGCCATTACGCCTACGGGACGGGAGCAGCTGGCCCAATGCCGGGAGGAGTGGGAACTCTACCGGGATAAGATCGACCACATTTTGTCAGGAGGAATGGGGAATGGATAAAGAAACCTACTTGCGGTTTTTACGGGCTTTGCTGATGAACCGCTTGCCCGCAGCCGACGCGGAGGATATTGTTCGATTTTATACGGAATATCTGGAGGAAGCGGGCCCCGATAAGGTGCAGGAAGCCATGGCGGCGCTGGGAAGTCCGGAGGAGCTGACGGCCAAGATCATGGAACAGCGGGCGAAGGAGGAGGCCGAGGGCAT
>JAGBDQ010000154.1 GCA_017937415.1 Oscillospiraceae bacterium | reverse complement strand
TCATCAGAATAGAAACCGACCAACTCCATTTGAGCCTGTCCGGCAAGAAAACGCTCCAAGAGCTTCCGCTGGTTGGCAATGCTGTCGCTCTCCGGCTTGTCCCCATCATCCCGGGAAAGCCGGGCATACAGGGCGGTGCGCCAGAGGGCCTTACCGTCCCCTGCCTGTTGACTTTCGGGCATTCGCTTGGTGCGGGCCATCTGGCGCACCCCCTTTCGTTTGTGATTTACGTTATGCCGTTGCCCCGTGAGCCCGGAGCAGATTCCGAACAGTATCGAGGCTGTTGCGGGACGGCGTAAATTTGCGCTTGACAGGCAAAATCTTTATATTTCTTGGAGAAATCTTGGCATTTTTTGGATTTTTCACATTTATCACCCCCAAGAAGATAATATTTCATCTACGGGATTGATAGAACGATTGCTTGGAAAATTCAGGCCGAGATAGTTTTCCGCCGGGGAGGTGGGCAGAAACTCCTCCAGACGGTCTACCGGGACTTGAAGGTAGCGGATACCGTTGACCTTTTTGGAGCTTCGACTGGACTTGTCCATCTCCAGGAGCCCGTTCCGCCGCAGCTCAGCAGAGACAGCCTGCAAAGTGACCGTGGGGTCGCCAAAGTGCTGCTGGGCTTGTGTGACCAGGTCCTCCAGGCGGATGTAAAGAAGCCCGTCAAAAATGACTGACGAGTACTTCTTGCCCAGCTTCTTTTTCTTTGCCTCTTCAAATCTGCCTGAGCAATACTGTTCGGCAAGGAACCTGGAGAAACGGTTTTGATCTGATTTACTTTGCAACTGATCCAACTCCCGTTTCTGACGATGATAGGCCTGGGTGGATGAGCGACGAAAACGGTTCAGCATGCGGTCTACTACTTCCGTTTTTGTCGGCTCCACGGCGGCCATGTAATCGGTGAGAATTTCCATTCCTATTGTGAGGATGCGGTGTGCATCGGCCACCCGGTCCATGTCGGAAGTGCGTTTCCCTGTTTGCCGAAGTTCGGCAAACTGAGACCGGATCTGCTGGACCAGCTTGTCGTGATGCAAGCAGGCCCACCGAAGGAAGAAGAACCAGAAGGTAGAGAGGGCTTCGGGAGTGGCTTGGAGGGCCCCCAATGTGCGGGGATTGATCTTGGTCTCCATTGGAAGAGTAACCACCCGAGCCACAGTTGAGAATGTGGTCAGCGGATATTCTGCCGTGGCAAATACAACACCCCTGGGGACCTGAGCAAGGGCCTGCTTCCCCTCCATTTTTTCCTTAGCTGAGCCATTGCCGGTGGTACGGATAACTTCGCTGAGCCGTTCCTCCCGCCGTCTGGATTCCGCCAAGGTGCCTCCAGGGAACAAGTCGTCCAAAATACAAACGCAGTCGGAGAGCGCTACAACACGGTTATGGACAGCGGCAGTGGTAGAAATTAAATTGACGAGGTGCGGATCGTCTGGGGCAGAGCGGTTATAGGTTTGGCCGATGAGGCGGGCCAGAGTGGTCTTACCGATCATTGATGGCCCAACCAGATACATCACCAGCCGTGGCCTTACTCCTGCTGCCTCGAACAACGAGAAAAGGTGAGCGACTACGGCTGAGGCTACCAGCATATCGGAGACCCCGGGATAAAGGGGACAAAGTTGCCGAATGTGCCGTGCTGCCGTCTTCTCTGAGATGTTGGGATCCACCTCCAGCGTCAGCCCTGCCAAATGTGGGGCCAGCGCGTACTGGTTGGCAGGCACCCAGCCGTCAGCTCCTATGACTTGGTTGCCGGCGACGTAGACCGGCTGACCGTTCAGTTGGGTCCAACCGGAATTGGAAAAATAGGTTGGGAGAGCACCCCAAGCAGTGAGTGTTGGTTTCTATATTATCGGAAAGGGAACGTGCATTATACCCGATAGATTTGATTACGAAAGAGTTCGGGAGGATATGTAGGGGAAAGGCCCGGATCCAGATGAGTTCCCGGAGAAAAATCCCGAAAAGCGAGATGCCTACTTGAGGAAAGTGGGGATGAATCCAGATAGGTATAAACCGACACAAAAAGTTTATCGGGCAATAATGACAGATTAGAAGGTACTGCTGATTTATTCAGTACTTCCGGATGTTTCTTAACCACAGTCTGTGTGCGAACAAAAAGCTTACCGGATGATTACTACGAATTGACCATGTTGAGAGCATTCCGAAACAACTGCCTGCGACTCACCGTTGAGAGTAAAGTACTATGCGATAGCTCTAAATTTGTTGTAGCCATCAACTAGAATCCTAAAGCTACCCGAATTTGGACATAAGTGTATGATGAACTCATTATGTCAGTTCTAAGTTTGACAGAGACGAATAAGTTTGTACAGGTTTACTAACATTACAAACAGTATACGATTCAGCTTAAGAATAGGTGTCTTTCTTCGATTCAATAGACTGCGTATAGAAACGATGATGTAAGGTCCAGCAGTAGTGAAAGCAAGAACTTAAAGTTAATATATTGAAAATTTTTATATAAAAATACACACTGAAGCAGGAGAGACTTCTTCTCCTGCTTCGCTTTTTTCTTTCGTAGACCTCTGCCGTAAAATAACATCACCCCAGGCGGCGTCAAAGGAGATGGAGATGGTCTTTTGATCCCGCTGGACGCAGTAGATGGGAAGCTGTCTGGTGGTGGCCGAGGCCCCAATGACCAGGGGAGAGTTCACCGCCCACAGCATTCCTCCCGCTGCCAGCAGACAGGCCAAAACGGTCAGGGTCTTTTTCTTCAGCAAAAACATCTTGATATTCAAAGAGATCCCCTCCTCACGATTCTGATGTACTATATGCCTCGTCCTCCGGCTCCATGTGGAAAAATCCGCCAAAACCCCAGGGGGACAGGCCGCAAGGGGAAAAGATGACCGCCGGAGCCATGTGCTCCGGCGGCTTCTCTTGCGGACCCGCGTTACCGCGAAGATTTCTCCCCCCGCTCCCGGAGGATGGCTTCCATGGCCTCCCGGTGGGGACCAACGATGACCTGGCTCCACCGCTTTAAAGTCCTGCTGTCAAAGGTCCGGTACTGCCGGATCAGGGCCTCCCTGTCCTCCACCTGGGCCAGGGGGAGCTCCTCCTGGGGCCTGTGCATATTCACTCCCGCCTTCCTCCCTTGAATAATATCTATAAATATAGCATAAATATCTAAAGATGTAAATACCAGAGAGAATTTTTGCTATGGTTATAGAAAAGGGGGGGGAGAGTATTTTTATGGAGATAGGAAAGCGGATCGTGACCCTGCGGGAGAAAAAGGACTGGACCACCAACCGGCTGGCCAACGCCTGCGGCCTGTCCCAGAGCTTCCTGCGTGCGGTGGAACTGGGGGAGAAAGGCATCTCGGTGGAAAGCCTCTCCCTGGTCTGCGACGCCCTGGGGGTTTCCCTCCGGGACTTTTTTGATGAGCCCGGCGGGGAGGAGACCCCGGAGGACAAGCTGATCCGGCGGGTACGAGAGCTGACCGCCCGGCAGAAGGGAAGCCTGCTGCAATTTTTAGACGCCATGGCGGGGGGAAAATCTCCCAAATAGACTTGCAAGGGACCCGTTGGGGTACTATAATGAAAGTACCATAAAAGAGGAGGGGTTTCCCATGTCCATGAAAACCATTTTAGTGGCCGGCGGGGCCGGCTATATTGGCAGCCACATGACCGCCCTGCTGGTGGAGAAGGGCTATGATGTGGTGGTGGCCGATAACCTGTGTACCGGCCACCGGGACGCCGTCAAGGGGGCCAGGCTGGAGGTCTGCGACCTCCGGGATAAGGAGGCTATGGAGAAGCTCTTCTCCTCCTACCCCATCGACGGGGTCATCAACTTCGCCGCCTTCTCCTTAGTGGGGGAGAGCGTCACCGACCCCCTGAAGTACTATGACAACAACGTGCAGGGGGCGGTGGGTATCCTCACCGCCATGAAGAACCACGGGGTAAACAAGATCGTCTTCTCCTCTACCGCCGCCACCTACGGGGAGCCCGAGAAGCAGCCCATCGAGGAGACCGACCGCACCGATCCCATCAACCCCTACGGAGCCTCCAAGCTCACCATCGAGGGACTGCTCAGGTGGTGCCATCAGGCCTACGGCATCAACTACGCCGCCCTGCGGTACTTCAACGCCGCCGGGGCCAACACGGACGCGGGCATCGGGGAGGACCATTTCCCCGAGACCCACCTGATCCCCAACGTGCTTGCCGCCGCCCTGGGCAAGAAATCCCTGGAGCTCTACGGGGACGATTACCCCACCCCCGACGGCACCTGCGTCCGGGATTATATCCATGTCCGGGACTTAGTGGAGGCCCACCTGCTGGCCCTGGAGTACCTGGACAAGGGGGGCGAGAGCGGCCCCTTCAACCTGGGCAGCGGGGACGGCTACAGCGTGAAGGAGATCGTGGAGACCGCCCGGAAGGTCACCGGCAAGCCCATTCCCGCAGCCATGAAGCCCCGCCGTCCGGGAGATCCTCCCACCCTCATCGCCTCCAACAAGAAGGCCCGGGAGATCCTGGGCTGGATCCCCAAGCGTGGGTTGGAGGAGATCATCGCCGACGCCTGGACCTGGCACCTGAACCACCCCGAGGGCTACGGGGACCGGAAATAAAAGAAAAATATAAAAACAGAGGGTGTTTCTCACATCGAGAAATACCCTCTGTTTTTATATTTCCGAATCTATAGAATCTCAAACCCCACCGTTTCCACGCTTCGCTCCATCTGGGGCCCCAGCAGACCCACGCCGTCCACCGTCATCTCCCCCAACTGGTTGTCATAGGGGTCGTGGCGGCAGCAGGGGTCGGGGGGCGTAAGGGGGGCCTGGAAGGCCGAGTTGGCCACCATCCGCCAGGGGTCCAGGCTGCCGAAATAGTGGCGGCGGCGGTGAGGCTCCAGGTTCCGCCGGGCCCCGGATCCGAAGGAGGGGTCGGCATAGAGCCAGCCGTGGGGGGCGGCGTAAAACATACACCAGTCGTGACACCCAGCGCTGCCCGGCTGGACCGAGAGGCCGCTCTGCCACTTGGCGGGGATGCCCGCGATGCGGCACAGGGTGATGAACAGAAGGGCCATCACCCCGCAGTCTCCCCGGCCCGACAGGGCGCAGTGCTCGGCGATGCCGGCGTCCAACAGGGCGTAGGAGGGCTGAAAGCGGTAATCCACGTTCTCGGTGACCCAGTTATAGATGGCGTAGGCCTTCTCCACCGGGGTGTCCAGGGCCTTGGTGATCCGCTCCGCCAGGGTGCGCAGGTAAGGGGTGAAGGCAATGTGGGGGAGCCATTCCCCGGTGTAAAACAGGGGGTGCTGGCCGTCCCAGGGAAGGGTGAAGGGGTCTACGTATTCTGCCCGGAACTTATAGCGGTAGACCACCTCAAAGCTGTCCCGGTCAGAACTCTCCCAGTAGATGGTGCGGGCCTGGGCGTTCTCGGGGGCCAGGGTATAACCTTCGGTGGCCGAGAGGATCTGGATCTCGCTCTGCTGGGGACATTGGGCGGGCACCGGGAGCCAGGCCTGGACGGCCTTGCCGCCTGCCGGCGTCTTGGGGCGGATGGCGGCTTTCAGGGTGATGAGGGCGGTGAGGCTTCCCTCCTCCTCCATCCGGCGAAGGACCGCGTCCCGCTCTTTGTGGTCCTCGGTTTTGTGCTTCAGGCCGGGGGCCTCAGCGGGATAGTTCCGCAGAGCGGCCACAAAGCTGCCGATGTACCGATCTTCCCCGTTGATATACCGCCAGTCGATACGCCCGCTGTCCACCAGGGCGTCAAACTGCGCCTCGGTGCAGTCAGTCCACTCGTCCCGGAGCAGGGCGAGGGCCTGGGCCTTGGTGTAGGGGTAGTTGTCCTCCAGCCGGCCCAGCCGGTCTTGCTCGCACCGGAGCCGGGCGGCCAGCTCAGGGGCGGGGCCCCGGTCCAGGTAGCCCTGAATGAGGGAGCGGGCCCGGTCAATTTCCCCCGCCGCCACCCGCCGGGCTACATCGGCGGGCAGGGGAATGTGGAGGAACAGGTAGTCGTCATTCTGTGTCATGGAAAGACCTTCTTTCCGGGTTTACTCGACCCCTCTATAATATAGCCCCCTTGTGAACTGGCTGGGGCTCCAGGTGGACCCGTCCCGGTAACGCTCCAAAGCCTGGACGCACTCCCAGGGATTCTCGGTGGTGAAGAGGAGCCGGGCGTAGGTGAGCCCGCACCGCTTCCACTCCGGCTTGTCCGCCAGGAAGAGCTTGCGGCTGTTCAAAATCTCGCTGCGGCAGCCCGGAGCCTTTACCACGGGGAACCGCTCCCCTTTCCGGTCGGTGAGGGTGTTCTCCCCCTCGCAGGCGCAGGCGCCGGTGCGGTTTTTGATGATGCAGTTCTCGGTGAGCATCAGGGGCAGCCGCCCATAGACGATGGCCTCCAACTCAATGGCCTTGCTCAGGTCCCGGATCTGAGCCAGCTTCAGCTCAAAGGAGGCGGTGGCTGAGGTGAAGCCCAGCCGCTTCAGTTCCTTCAGGCTCTGGGCGTTGAACACCGGAATGCCGAAATCCCCCCGGAGGGTGAAGCCCAGCTCCCGGGCGGCCCGGGCCATGCCCAGATTGCCCACCAAGGCCTCGGTGGCCCCAAGCTCCCGGGCCTTCTCCAGATACTCCCGGTTTTTCTCCCATTCCCGGTCCCAGATGATCCGGGGGAGAATGACCCCTAACTTGGTCTCCCGGGAGAGGTTTTTGATATAATGGGGGTGCTCGGCAAGCTCCTGGGCGGGCACGTAGAGAATGGCCGGGGTCTGGTTCAGCAGATCGGAGCTTAACTGGCTCGCCCGGCGGACCGCCACGGTGAGCCGGGGCGCCCCGACGGGATCCTCATACCGGACTCCCGGCTTATACTCCCCGGTGCGCCGCTTGGGCAGCTCCTGCCGCTTTTGGGAAAGGCCCTCCAGCACCTCCCGGCGCAGGGCGTTGAGGACGGCAAGGGGCAGGTTCAGCCCCGGCTCCACCAGGGCCTTCACCCCCGCGCAGCGGTAGGGGGTGCCCCCGGTGCGGGAAAGCTGCTTTTCCACCTGCTCGGCGGTGAGGGGCAGGTTTTGGGCTTTTTCGGGCACGGGGCCCGAGGCGGTGACCACCCGCCCGTCCTTGTCCTCCACCCCCACCTGGGCAGGCTCCCCGGGGCGGACCATGGCGTAAAAGCGCACGTCCACCCGCTGGTTCTCCTGGGCGTAGCTCTGCCGGGCCTGGGCAAAGAGCTCCTTGGGCTCGGGGGTCTTTTCGTCCCGGACCCCGAACATCTGGGGGCCCTTCTTGTCGTCAAAATAGCCCTGGGTAAAGCCCTCCCGGGAGAAGGCTAGCTCCAGGTCCCGCAGCTCGTCGGCGGAGGGCATCCGGTCCTCTTTGATGAGGGTGGAATAGATCCGGGTGACCACGGCCACGTACTCGGGCCGCTTCATCCTCCCCTCCAGCTTCAGGCAGGTGACCCCTAACTTGCGGATCTGCCGCAGCCGGGAGGCCATGCAGGAGTCCTTCAGGGACAGGGGGTAGCCGTCCGGCTTCCCGCCCCAGCCGTACTTCATGCGGCAGGGCTGGGCGCACAGGCCCCGGTTGCCGCTTCGTTCTCCCACCACGGCGGAGAAGAAGCACTGGCCCGAGTAACACATACACAATGCCCCGTGGCCGAAGACCTCGATCTCGATGGGGGAGCGGTCGCAGATGTAGCCGATGGCCTCGGCGGACAGCTCCCGGGAGAGCACCGCCCGTGTCATGCCCAGATCGGCGCACAGCTTCACCCCGTCCAGGTTGTGGACGGTCATCTGGGTGGAGGCGTGGACGGGCAGGTCGGGGGCGGCCTGCTTCACGGCGCGAAGCACCCCCAGGTCCTGGACCAGCACGGCGTCCGCCCCCAGGTCGCTGGCCCTGCGGGCCAGGTCGGCGGCGGCGGGAAGCTCCCGGTCGGTAAGGAGGGTATTCAGGGTGAGATAGACCTTGGTGTCCCGCAGATGGCAGTACGAGACCGCCGCGGCGAAGTCCGCCTCGGTGAAGTTTTTGGCGTTTCTGCGGGCGTTGAAATCGCCGAAGCCAAGGTAGACCGCGTCCGCCCCGTTCTGTACCGCGGCGGTGAGGGCCTCCATGCTCCCGGCGGGGGCAAGCAATTCCAGCATCTTACTTCTTGTTCTGGAGCTTGAAGATCTCCCGCTTGGCCTCGCTGAGCTCCAGCTTGAGGGCGGCGGTCTCGTCCAGCAGCTCCTTCATCTGGGCGCGGAGATTCTCCCCAGCCTCCTGGCCCTTGAAATACTCGTCGGCCATGTTCAGGGCGGCCAGGATGGCGGCGTCGGCCGAGGCGATCTTGCCCCCCGCCCGGATCTCCCGGACCTTTTCGTCCACATGCTTGGCCACCTTCTCCATGTAGGCGGCGTCCTCAGAAGCCACCAGGGTGTACTCCTGATCGTTGATGCTCACCGTGATCTTGTTCTGCATACATACCCCTCCTGTGTTTATCTGTGCGGCTTTGACGGAATGTGGCTATACTTGGTTACAGTATAGCATATTTCCCGGCCCATGGAAAACAAATTTCGCAAAATTCCTGAAATTTCTTGCCGGGGACCTCCGGCAGCCACCGTGCCTATCCGATATTTACAAATACAGAAAAGAGGTTTATACTTATAAAAAAGTTCTCAGAAAGGCAAAGACCCGGTGTTTGCCACGTCCCCGGGTCTTCCAGCACAAAGAAAGGTGATAAAAATGGCAGAGGGGAAGGCGTCTAAAAAGAGCAATCGGGTCCTGACGATCGCTGTCGGCATCGCGGTCTTGACGGTGGCGGTCTATGTGGGGTATCTGAATATCCCCAGGCACGTCTCCCGGTTGTGTCCCGAGATTTGGCAGGCGGAACTGTGCGAGGTGCTGTATGTGGACAAGGATATGGAGTCCACCACCGCAAGCTTTGAAGGCGAGGGCCTGGAGGGGCTGATCGAAAAGCTGGACGGCCTTTCCCTCTATCCCCTCCTTGGCGGGCACGGGAGAGGCGGCTCGGTGGTCCTGGAGGGAGACGCTGAATGGCATTTTTACTTCCGGATCAACGGACAAACAGCCGAACAGTCAGTTACGGTGACCAACCATGGGCAGGTGTCCGTGGGAAATCGGATCTTTGAGGTCCGGGAGGCGGATATTTTATCCCTGATGGAGAGTATTTTGACTGAATGACCGAAGACAAGGGCCCAGTCCTTCGTAAGCGAAACACAGGGAGAGCGCGAAAGCGCTCTCCCTGCTTTTCATTTCTATTCTCTACCTCGAGCCGAGACCTGCTACGGAGTGCAGGTCGAAGGCCACTAACCTACCGATAGAACATCCCGGGTGGGTTTCCAAAGGGTAGGGCCGAAGCCCTGCCCTTTGGTCGTTGAAAGGGGGATTCCAAAGGGGGAAAGAATCGAAACTTTCCCC
>JAGBDQ010000153.1 GCA_017937415.1 Oscillospiraceae bacterium | reverse complement strand
TATTCGTTTAAGAGATGTCCGTATGGAGAAGAAAAGGACACAAAAGCAAACGGCAGAAGTCCTGGGGATGAATTTGCGCTCTTATCAACTTTATGAGCAGGGTAAGGTAGAGCCAAACATTAAAAAGCTGATTGCGCTTGCAGATTTTTTTGATGTGAGTTTGGATTATCTTATGGGACGGACCGATTCATAATAATGTTTTTTCTTATGGGGACCATTCTTTGAGGGCAAAGAATGGCCCCCCATAAAAAAGCCCTGCCCTTTGGGCAGAAAAAGGCGGGGCAACAAACCTTTGCCCTCAAAAATCGCCCCCCTGCTGGGCAGACAAAAAGGGAGAGCCCGCGGGCTCTCCCTTGTGTTATGCTGTTTACTTTTTGGACCGGGCCTTGGCCTTCAGGTGCCGCAGCTTCTTGTGGCACTTGAGGGCCAAGTCCATGCCCCGGGCCACTAAAGGCTTGTAGACCATGGTGAACTGGCCGCAGAACTCGCAGAAGTCCCCGCTAAAACCCTTCTTGAAGCGGTAGAGGCCGTAGAGGGGGTTGTCGGGGGACAGGTCGCCGGAAACCCCCCGGAAATCGTAGATCCGGCAGTTCGTCTCGATGGACCAGCGAATCATCTCCCACTGGAGGAGGTAGTTGGGCATCACGTTGCGGTGCTCGTTGGAGGAGGCGCCGTACATATACCAGGTCTTGTCCCCGTACTGGCTGGCGATGGCCCCGGACACGGGCAGGTCCCCCAGGTAGGCCATGTAGAGCCGCCCGTGGGGGCCCAAAGCCTTGAGCATATTGGCGAAGTAGCTCTTGCTCCGCACCAGGAAGCCGTCCCGCCTGCCGGTGGTCTGCATGATGTCGGCAAAGGCGGTGAGGGCGTCGTCGGGGATCTCCCCGTCCCCGCCCCAGAAGCGGGTGGTGACCCCCTTCTTGGTGGCCAGGCGCACGTTGTAGCGGGTCTTCTGCTCGAAAGCGGCCATGACCTCCTCCTCGGTCTTGCCCTCCACGTTCAGGCGGAAGACGAACCGGGGCTGGATGCCCTCGAAGTTCAGGCTGTCCCCCTCCCGCTGGAAGCCCAGGGACTCCATATCGGTCTTGAACTTCTCATCGGAATTGAGCACGTCGGGGTCGATGGCCAGCATATAGCCCCGGGTGTCCTTGGCCGCGGCGGCGGCCCCGTCGGTCAGATCCCGGAGGGCGGCCATGTCCCGGATGTCGCACACGGGGCCCCGGGGGGCGTAGAGCATGGAGAAGCCCCCGGGCATTTTCCGGGCCAGAATGGAGAGGGCCCCCCGGACAGAGCCGTTCTCGTCCAGGGAGAGCACCCCACGCCAGTCCCACTGGGGCTTGGCGGCGGGCCAATAGGTGGACTGGAGGAAGTGGCCCTTGGGGTGGGCGGAGACGAATTCCTCCAGCCGGGCACAGCCCTCCTTATCGGTTTTGGTTATCAGCTGATACACAAAGCGTCACCTCAAATGTCAGATATAGTACCGGTGGGGGTTGGGGAAGAGCATATCCACCTCGGCGGTGACCACGCTGCCGGGGGAAAGGTCGGTGCCGGCGGCGTTCACCAGGGTGTACTGGGTACCGATGCGCCCCACCACGGGAAGGAGCTTGTCCCCATAGCGGACCACCGGGGGATGGCGGTACAGGTCCAGAGCCTGCTTCACGGCCCGGAGAAGGTCTAAGGGCCGCAGCCGCTCAGGCCGCTTCACCAGCCCGAAGCCGTTGTGCCGCCCGATGGCCACCACGGCCACGTCGGTGTCCTTCTTCATTTTGGCGATGGAGGAATACCCCGTGGTGTCCCCCTTTGGAAGCACCCGGCGGTCCACCACCCGGGCCTTGAAGACCCCCACACGGCGGAGCTCCACCGGAGCCTTCACCGGCAGGCGGCCGATGAGGGCGGAGCCCACCCGGACGGCGTCCAGCCTCGTTTCGGGGAACCGGAGGGCGGCGCAGGAGTTGGCCATGTGGCGGAGGCCCACCTGGACGCCCTGGGCCTCCAGTGCGGAGAGGACCTCCTGAAAACGGCCCAGCTGAAGCATGGTTTGGGTGTTCCCGGCCTCAAAGGAAGCGGCAAAGTGGGAGAAAATGCCCTCGAAGGAGAGGTTTTCCGTGCGGTAGACCTCCAGAAGTCCCTCCGTGTCGGTCCAGCGGGAGCCAAAGCGGCCCATGCCGGTATCCACCGCCACGTGGACCCGGACGGGCTTGTCCCCGGCGTGGGCGGCGTAAAACCGGGCGCAGGCGGGGCCGGAGACCGTCAGAATGATCCCCGCCTCCAACAGTGCGGAAAGCAGATCCGGATCTCCCACGGGGGCCAGAAGAAGAATGTCCTGCTGGGTATAGCCGGCCTCCCGGAGGGCGAAGGCCTCGGCGGGATCGGAGACCGCCAGCATGCTCACCCCGGCGGACACCCAGGCCCGGGCGGCCTCGGGACCGGACACCCCGTAGCCGTCACACTTGACCACCCCGATGACGGGCACGCCCACATATTCCGCAATGGCCTTGGCGTTAAAGGCCAGGTCCTCCCGGGAGATCTCCAGGTAGCAGGAGGAAAGAGGCTGCTCTGCCATGACAGGACCTCGCTTTCTTTGGGAAACCCATTCTTTGGTATGCTGCCTTATTCTACCACGGAGAGGGGAGAAATACAAGGGCAGGGCGGAAAAAGGCAGGAAAAAGGCCGCCCACGGCGGCCTTTTGACGCGGATTCAGTTGGCCGCCGGGGCGAACACCTCCGCCTTGAAGGCCTCCCAGGCCTCCGGGTGCTGGACGAAGTACCGGGGACACTCCTTGCCCCGGATGTCGTAATGGCGGATCACGTCCTCCTCCTTCAAGTCATAGAACTCCGCCAGCCAGCGCACCAGCTTCACCAGGGAGGCGTAGCTTTCGGGGGTGAATTCCCCGGTGTCGTCCGGGTGGCAGACCTCGATGGAGAGGGTGTCGTCATTGCGGTCGTTGGAGGCGAAGGCCACCTCCCCGATGGGGACGCAGAGCAGGATCTCCCCGTCCAGGCCGATGATGAAATTGCTGGAGGCGTATGTCTCATGGCTTTTTGCAAGGCCGGCGAAAAAGCTCCGGTTCTGGTTGGCGGTGGTGCCCGGGTTGCCGATATAGTGGATCACGATGCCGTTCATGGCCGTCATGGCCCGGCCCGGGCGGGAATATTCGTTCACCGGCAGAAGGTCCTCGGTGATCCAGTCGGGCAGCGCTTCGGGCACCGGGATCTTGACCGTCATCTGCTCCGCCTTGGGGCGGAAGAAAAACAGGGCCGTCAGGGCGCACAGGAAAAACAGGCAGGAGAAAACCAGCAGTCTTTTGATCCACCCGGGCAGGTCGGACCAAATGGAGCTTCGGCGGGCTCTGGCCATAGTTTTCCCCCTCTTTCGACGTTTTTCTTTATTATACACCGAAAGAGGGGGAACATGTTTTAATATTTTATGATATTTTCAGTTTTCCTGGTCCCGCCGGTATTTCCTTCTGGTGGCGATGCCTCCCCGGATATGCCGCTGGGCCTTGTTCTCGTCCAGCACTGCCCGGGCCTGGAGATAGAGGGGGCGGTTGAGCCCGGGCAGACGGTCCTGCAGATCCTTGTGGACGGTACTTTTTGAAATGCCGAACTTCACCGCCGCGGAGCGGACGGTGGCCCGGTTTTCAATGATGTACTGGGCCAGCTGTACGGCCCGCTCCTCCATGTTCCCTTTCACACAGCAACACTCTCCCCATGGCATTCATTCTGGGGAATGTATATGAAAACCGCCGCGGAAATATGAATAGGCAGCCGGGCTTGATCCCGGGGCTTGCCATTTGCCCCGGTTTCCGCTAAAATAGAAGATACCGCATCTTGTTTCGGAAAGGGGTCCTCCCTCATGGACCAAACCTGTATAGAAACCTACTGTCAAATTCTCCGCCAGGAGCTGGTTCCAGCCATGGGCTGCACCGAGCCCATCGCCGTGGCCTACGCCGCCGCCCTTGCCCGGGAAACGTTAGGAGCCCTGCCCGAGCGGGTGGAGCTCCGGGCCAGCGGAAACATCATCAAAAACGTGAAGAGCGTGGTGGTTCCCAACACCGGGGGATTGGAGGGGCTGGAGGCCGCCGTAGCGGCCGGACTGGCGGCCGGGAAGGCGGAACTCCAACTCCAGGTCCTCAGCCAGGTGACGCCCGAACAGCAGGATGGGATCCGGGCCTTCCTGGACCGGAACGCCATTCAGGTACTCCCCGCCGACACCGACCAGCTCTTTGACATTCTCCTCACCCTGGAGGGCGGCGGGCACACCGCCCGGGTCCGCATTGCCGGGTACCACACCAACGTGGTTCTGGTGGAGAAGGACGGCGCGGTTTTGACGGAAAAGACGGTGGCCCCGGTGGGGACCGCCAAGGAGGGCTTTGACCGGCTCAACGTAAAAGACATTCTGGACTTTGCCCAGAACGCCGACCTGGCCCCCATCACCGACCTGCTGGAGCGGCAGATCGAAATGAACAGCGCCATCAGCCGGGCGGGTCTCACCCAATCCTGGGGGGCCTGTATCGGCCGGACCCTTTTGGATATGCACGGGGAGGATGTGATGATCCGGGCCAAGGCGGCGGCCGCCGCCGGAAGCGACGCCCGGATGAGCGGCTGTGAGCTGCCGGTGGTCATTGTCTCAGGCAGCGGCAACCAGGGCATGACGGCCAGCCTGCCCGTCATCACCTTCGCGGAGCATCTGGGCAAGAGCCACCAGGAGCTTCTCCGGGCCCTGACCCTCTCCGACCTGCTCACCCTCCACCTGAAATCGGGTATCGGCCCCCTGTCGGCCTACTGCGGCGCCGTGTGCGCCGGGTGTTCGGCGGGGGCGGCCATCGCCTGGCTCCACGGCGGGGACTATGAGGCAGTGACCCAGACTCTGAGCAACGGCCTGGCCATCGTGTCGGGCATCGTGTGCGACGGGGCCAAGCCCTCCTGCGCCGCCAAGATCGCCTCGGCGGTGGAGGCCGGGCTTATGGGCTGGCAGATGTACCTCCACGGCCACAGCTTCCATCCTGGCGAAGGGATCGTGGGCGAGTGCATTGAAGAGACCATCCGCAACGTGGGACGTCTGGGCCGGGAGGGCATGAAGGAGACCGACCGGGAGATCCTGCGGATCATGACCGGGTGCTGAACGGGTGATCCCATCGAAACACAGCAAAACGGAGGGGAGCGCATTGTGCTTCCCTCCGTATCGTTTGATAGCGGTCCTATGATCTGTGCAGTTATCCCAGGGCAAGGGGCACGCCATCCAGCGCCGCCCCCATCAGGGTGTCGTGGGCGTCGTAGCTCAGCTTCAGGGAAAAGAAAGGCCGCTCCTCCAAGAGTAAGCGGAAAAAGATCTTGTCCCCCTCCCAGATGGGCAGGTCCTGGACCTTCTCCTTGGGGACCCACTCCAGGTCCCCCTCGTCGCACCGGATCTGCTCCCCGGTCCAGCGGTTGGCGGTGAAGAGGTGCATATACTCGGTCTCCCGGCCCTCGCAGTCAAAGGTGACGATCCCCCGGAACCGGCAGTCGGTGAGGGTGAGGCCGGTCTCCTCCTTCGTCTCCCGGAGAGCGCAGTCCTCTGGGCTCTCCCCCTGCTCAAACTTGCCGCCCACCCCGATCCACTTGTCGTGGTTGATGTCGTTCTTCTTTTTCACCCGGTGAAGCATCAGGTACTCCCCGGCGGCGTTCTCTAAATAGACCAGCGTGCTGTTGATGGCCATTATACGTTAAACCGGAAGAGGACAATGTCTCCATCTTTCATCACATAATCTTTTCCTTCGGAGCGGACCAGGCCCTTCTCCTTGGCCAACGCCATGGTGCCGCAGGCCTTCAGATCCTCGAAGGCCACCACCTCTGCCCGGATGAAGCCCCGCTCGAAGTCGGTGTGGATCTTGCCCGCGGCCTGAGGGGCCTTGGTGCCCCGGGTGATGGTCCAGGCCCGGCACTCGTCCTCGCCGGAGGTGAGGAAGGAGATGAGCCCCAGAAGGGTATAGCTGGCCTTGATGAGCCGGTCCAGGCCGCTCTCCGCGATACCCAGATCCTCTAAGAACATGGCCTTTTCGTCGGCGGGCAGCTCAGCGATCTCAGCCTCCAGCTTGGCGCAGACGGGGATCACCTGGGCCCCCTCCTTGGCGGCCAGGTCCTGGACCTGCTTGTAGTAGGGGTTGTCCCCCGGGGCGGCGAAGCCCTCCTCGTCCAGGTTGGCGGCATAGATGATGCTCTTGAGGGAG
>JAGBDQ010000152.1 GCA_017937415.1 Oscillospiraceae bacterium | reverse complement strand
ATAAGTGGAGGGCTCAGCCAGCCGGGCCTCCACCTCCTGATAATGTTGTTCAATGGCTTTCAGCTTGTCCAGCATGGTCTCACCTTCCCTTTCTACTCCTCACATCCGGACTCTTATCGGTCAAAAACAAAGGATTTCACCAGAGCCAAGGGCTCCCGGAAGAACATCTGTACCGCCGAGGGAAAGTGGCTCACCGGAGCATCCAGAGTGGAGACATACTGATCATTGTATGTCTCATTGGGCAGTCTCGCAGCACGGGCCCGGTCCCAGAGCATTTCAATACGGGACAGATGAAAACCGCTGGACACCAGGATCACATCATCCGTAATATCATAGCCATTCTGTATAAGAAGGTCCAGCGTATAGTTGGCGTTCTGCCAGGTATTTCGGGACTGGTCCTCCATATAGATATTCTCCCCGTTCACCCCGTGCTCGGTGAGGTAGTTATACATACACTGGGCCTCGGAAATATGCTCATCGTCCCCCTTGCCGCCGGTGACCACCACCGTCATATCCGGGTGGTCCTCCAGATAATTAAGGGCAGTGTCCAGCCGGTCCCGCAGGAGAATGGAGGGACCGTCCGGCTTTACCTGACAGCCGAAGATCACCATGACATCAGGCTCCCCCACAACATTGGTTCCGTCATGCAGGGCGATCACGATTTCCAACGCACCAAACAGGAACATCCCCATACACAGCAAGATCAGCAGGATCTTCCGCAGAAGATGCTTTCGCTTGCCGCCGTACCCGCTGCGTCCGTTCCATGTGGGTTGATAGCTCATGCCTTCATCTCCTCCAATTCCGCCGCCAAGGTCTCCCATACCGTATAAAGATGGGCGATCTCGTCCTCCAGGGCCTTCTGCTCCTCGTAGACCTTTTGAAGCTCCAGATAGTTGTCGGCAACCTCCTCTGCCCGAAGGGTCAGCTCGTACTGCTTCTCCTCCGCCTTGGAGACCGCCTGCTCCGCGGCCCTGACCTGTTTTTCCAGCTCCTTCACGCCGCCGGGACGCTTTGGTTTTTCTTTCTTGAGTTCTTCGGGTGTAGGGGCTGGCGCCGCCCCCTTGGCAAACGCCTTTTGCCGCTCCACATAGGCCAGATACTCCTGATAGTTCCCCTTAAAGTCTGTGATCTTCTGGTTTTCCAGCATCCAGACCCGCTGGGCGAACTCATTGATGAAGTAACGGTCATGGGACACAAAAAGCAGATTGCCCTCGTAGGCCCGCACCGCCTCCTCGATCCAGTCCCGGCTGTCCACGTCCAGATGGTTGGTGGGCTCATCCAAGATCAGCAGGTTGATCCGCTGGCTCATGAGCTCGCAGAGCTTGAGGCGGCTCCGCTCGCCGCCGGACAGATCCCGAACCTCTTTGAATACGTCCTCCCCCCGGAAGTTGAAAGCGGCCAGACGGTCCCGGGCCTCCTGGGGTGTGCAGTTCAGATCCCAGATTAGGGTATCCACCAGGTTGCGCTCCGGATGGTCAAAGGTGACCAGCTGGGGCAGGTAACCGATCTTGACTGTAGGGCCAAACCGGATCTTTCCTCCGGTGGGGGTAAGCTCCTCCAGAAGAAGCTTGACGAAGGTGGATTT
>JAGBDQ010000151.1 GCA_017937415.1 Oscillospiraceae bacterium | reverse complement strand
TGGCTTCCTCACTTTTGCATCCGGCCAGGCTGAAAACCAGCACAAGCGCCAGCAGAAGAGATACGGTATGCTTTTTCATGTTGTCATTCCTCTTTCCGGTTTATGCCTGTTGCAGCGGCAGGGACCGCAAGCGGCCCCGTACTGTATGATATAATTATATCAGGGCCTCTCCCGGATAGCAATAGGGGGGCAGCATAGAAAGGGAACTTTTGCTGTTTTTATCCAGCCCGGAGGATGCTGATGGCCGCCTCCAGCGCCCGTGTCAGATCCTCCAAAGGCAGAGAGGGGGTGGGCTTGGCGCGGGACTGGGCCTGCCCGGGGAGAAGGGGGAGGTGGATGAACCCCACCCGGGGCTGAGGCTTCATGGCCCGGGCGGCGTGCAGGGCTTCGTAGAGCAGGCAGTTGCATACATAGGTCCCCGCCGAGTTGGAGACCTGGGCCGGGACCCCGGCCCCCTGCATGGCAGCCACGATGTCTTTGATGGGCAGGGTGGAGAAGTAGGCCGCCGGGCCCTGGGGGCAAATGGCCTGGTCCACAGGCTGAAAACCGGCGTTGTCCGGGATCCGGGCGTCCATCACGTTGATGGCCACCCGCTCCACCGTGACCGCCCCGCGGCCCTCGGCCTGACCCACGCAGAGCACGGCGTCGGGGCGGTGGGCGGACATGGCCCCGGTCACCATGGCTCCGGCCTGAGCAAAGGTCACCGGAACGGCGTCCAGCTTGATGAGCTCCACGCCGGGAAGGTTGAGGGTCCGGACGGCCTCCTGGGCCGCGTTAACGGTTTCGCCGCCGAAAGGCTCAAAGGCGGTGATCAGAATTTTCATGGGGCAGGCCTCCTTTTTCCTAATCATACCGGGACAGGGGAGGGCCTGTCAAGGAAATTCGACGAAGGATCTCAAAAAAAGTGCTTGCATCCACTGGGAAACTGTGGTACACTATACAGGTAAAATGAAATATGCAGGTGTAGTTCAATGGTAGAATGTCAGCTTCCCAAGCTGAACACGTGGGTTCGATTCCCATCACCTGCTCCACGTCGGAGCAAGCTTTCTATCGCTTGCTCCGACTTTTTTGCCTACCCCGGGAAAGAAAAATCAGTTGACCCCGGCCCGGGAGAACGGTATAATGAAACTGGCAACTGATGAAAATTGTCGAAACAGCTCCGCCTGGCGGAGGAAGGAAAGAGAGGGCACAGTATGGAACAGAGAGATATTCCCATACGTTCGCTGCAGGAGGATGAGTTCGGCATCGAAAAATATGTGAACGCGCTTTGCGAGTTCATCAAGAACAGCGGGACACCCCTGACCATTGCCCTTCAAGGGGAGTGGGGCAGCGGAAAGTCCTCCTTTATGAGGATCCTGGAAAGCATCCTCTGCGATCCCGCCCTTCCGGAGGGGGAGCGCTACGAGTCCATCTGGTTGAACACCTGGGATCTGTTCCTGGAAAATGACTACGAGGTGGCGGTGAAGCGTCTGGTGGTGAGCCTTCTGAGCCAGCTGGAGGACCACTTTGAGAAGCTCAGCAAGGACAAGGCCGCCGAGCGCCGCAAGGAGCTGGTGAAGGACTATCTGCGCAGTTTTTCCAATACTGCCCTGGGCCTTTTTAACCTGGACAACGATTTTTCCGAGAAGGTGATGGACGGGGTATTTTCTCAGGAGAAGGCCCCTGAGATCCGTACGGTGAAGGGTAAGCTGGAGAGTTACCTGGCTCAGGAGGTGGAGCGGAAGGGCAATGGGATCACCGACAAGGCCTTCCTCATCTTTGTGGACGACCTGGACCGTCTGGAACCCAAACTGGCCGTGACCCTGCTGGAGGCCCTGAAAAACCTGTTTGACATCAAAAACTGTATCTTTATCCTGGCCATAGACTACGATGTGGTGGCCACTGGTGTGGAGCAGAAGTATGGCATGAAAAACCTGAAAAACCGGGACATCGCCAGGGACTATTTTGACAAGATGATCCAGGTGCCCTATATGATCCCGGTAGCCCAGTACGACATCAAGGACATGGTGATGAACCGGCTGCGGAACTTTGCTTTCTACAACCGTCAGCTGGAGTATGCCAAGTATGAAAGCATGGCGGTGAATATCGTCACCCTGGCCACCAGGAAAAATCCCCGGGCCATCAAGCGCCTGCTCAATATGCTCCAGCTGGCTACCGCCATCGAGGAGCGGGACGGGGATCAGGTCCAAAAACACACGGGAGCCTTCCGCACCATGGAATTGCTTCTTATGGCCCTTCAGCTGTCCTTCTCTGAGGTGTACGGCCTGATAGCGGGCAATACCGACCTGGAGAGCTGGAAACGGAATGACTATATGGCCGGGAGAGCCGGGATCTCGGATGTGGACCGGGAGCGCTATCAGCTGGACGAGGAGTGGAAGGAGATCATTTTCCTGATGACCGCCGAGAATGAGGCGGCCAGACACGCCTATCCCCGGGTGGTCCAGCTGCTGGACCTTTACGGGGAACTGACCCGTCAGTGTGAGCGGGACGGGGAGGACGTGCGGGAGGCGCTGGGCATCGTGAACGTGGTCAACATCAAGGACGGACAGGGCCGGGAGGTCCTGTACGACGGCAAGGAGTACGACCGCTCTTCTCAGACACAGTTCCAGCAGGGGGAATATCTGCTGAGCAAGCTGGAGCTCAGCGGCTTCGCCCGTGTTCTGGACGTGGGCTGCGGCAACGGCAAGACCACCATCGACCTATGGAAACGCAATCTGGATATGAACGTGGAGGCCTTCGACATCTCCGAGGACCAGATCGACGTGGCCCGGAAGAATCTGGAGGAGACACGGAAGGAGCTGAAGGATTCGGATCATCGGGGCACACTCTTTTTCTTCCATCAGGACGCCTTGGAGCTGAAGGAGCAGGAATGCTATGACCTGATCTTCTCCAATGCCACCCTGCACTGGATCCGGGATCAGGAAGGGATCTACCGCAGGATGCTGGAGGCGTTGACCCCGGGCGGGACTTTGGCCGTCCATCAGGGAGGCTTCGGGACCTATCGGGAGCTCCACGAAATTGCCCGGCGGGCAGGGGAAAACCTGGGCTTTGGGGAGAAGCTGAAAGCTTGGGAATTTCCCGCCCAGTATCCCACTGGGGAGGCCATGAAAGCCCTTCTGGAAAGGTTGGGCTATGGGGAGATCAACGTGGACGAGGTGGAGAACGACGAAAGCGGCAACCCGAACCTGGTGGAAAACTTTGCCGCTGCCAGCCTGATCTACTATCAGGAGGCCGGTCTCACCGACGAGGATTTCGAGAAGCTGAAAGAGGAGTATCTCCGCCTTTGCCGGGAGGAAGAGCCCCCGGTCACCTCGCACAGGCTGTATATTCTGGCGAAAAGACCTGATGGGGAATAGGAGGAAGGATCCATGGCAATTATTTATAAAGGGACGCAGCTCACGGAGGAGGACAAGGCCCAAATTTGGGAGATCCTGTGCCAGTGCGACGATGAATTCTACCCCCGGCTCTCTCTGCGGGAGAGCTCTTCCCAAAAGGAACTCAGCGGCAGCGGGACCGGTACCGCCAAGCCTGTGACCTATTTTGAAGAGATGATCCGGCAGGACTTTATCCTGGCCTATGCCGACACGGGGGAAGTCGCCGGGTTTATGACCTTCAAGCGGAACTACACCTGCGAGGCCCTGGAGGGCTTCGGGGAATCCCTGTATATCACAACGGTCTGCGTCCGGAAGGAGCTGCGGGGACAGGGCATTATGACAGCCCTATACTCCTGCATGGAGCATGAGGTGCCCGAGATCCTGGGCTGCCGTAGGATCTCCACCCGCACCTGGTCTCTCAACCAGGCCCAGCTTCACGCGCTGGATAAGAGGGGGTACCGGAAATTAGCCGTCCTGAAAGATCACCGAGGCCCTGGGGTGGACACCGTCTACTTCGGCCTGGAGGTCTGAATAAAAAAGAAAAGGAGGGATCCCATGACACCGCGGATCCTTTTGTCCAAAAGTAAAAGCAGCGCTGAGGCTTACGAGAACGCGATCCGGGCCGCCGGTGGCGAGCCTGCTTCCGCCTACTGCCCGGAGGCGGACCTGAGCTATGACGGCCTGATCCTCTGTGGGGGAGACGATGTGGACCCTGCCCGCTATGGCCAGGAGAACAATGGCTCCAAGGACATTGACGCCCACCGGGACGCCGCCGAGTTTGCCCTCATTGAGGCTTATATCAAGGCGGGGAAACCCATCTTAGGGATCTGCCGGGGCCATCAGATCCTGAACATTGCCCTGGGGGGCACCCTCATTCAGGACCTGCCCGCGCCGGCGGGACTTTTCCACACCTACGATTCGGCAAAGGAGAAGGAGCGGGCCCACCCGGTCCACGCCGCCCCCGGGAGCTGGTTTGAGGAGATCTGGGGCTCTATGTTCGCTGTGAACAGCCACCATCACCAGGCGGTGGATAAGCTGGGGGAGGGGTTCGTAGCCCAGCTCTGGTCGGAGAGCGGCGTGGTGGAGGGCATGGTCCATGAGCGCCTGCCTATCCTCTGCGTCCAGTTTCACCCCGAGCGCATGAGCCTGGACCACCGCCGGGAGGACACGGTGGACGGTCTGCCGATCTTTGAAAAGTTCCTCCAAATGTGCGGAAAATGAAAAAAGCTGCGGGCCTGTCCGGAGGGACAGGCCCGCATTTTCATAGTTCAATTTGGGAAAAGAGTTCTCCAATGGGCCCCTGGAGAACCAGGTCGGCGGACCGGTCGGCGGGGGTGGGTGCCTTGTTGACAATGACCAGCCGGTTCCCTCGGTAGTAATTCACCAGCCCGGCGGCCGGGTAGACCACTAAGGAGGTGCCGCCGATGATGAGCAGGTCGGCCTGGGCGATGGCGTTTACCGCGCCCCGGAGGATCTCCCCGTCCAGCCCCTCTTCGTAGAGCACCACATCGGGCTTGATGAGTCCGCCGCAGGAATCGCACCGGGGGATCCCGTCGCTCTCCTTTACGTATTTGGCGTCAAAGAACTTGCGGCAGTGGGTGCAGTAGTTCCGGTGGACGCTGCCGTGGAGCTCGTAGACCCGCTTGCTGCCGGCGGCCTGGTGGAGCCCGTCGATGTTCTGGGTGACCACGGCACACAGATGTCCCGCAGCCTCCCACTCCGCCAATCTTTTGTGGGCGGCGTTGGGCTTGGCCTCCAGGCAGAGCATCTTGTCCTTATAGAAGCGGTAGAACTTCTCCGGCTTGGCCTCAAAGTAGCTGTGGCTGATAATGGTCTCGGGGGGCTCGTCATAACGCTGGTTGTAGAGCCCGTCCACGCTGCGGAAGTCGGGGATGCCGCTCTCGGTGGACACCCCGGCGCCCCCGAAAAAGACTGCGCTGGAGCTCTCCCGGATCCATTGGGCTAAGGTTTCCAGTTCCGTCATGCTGTCACCCCCTGCCGCATTTTTCCGCGTCGATGGCCAGCACCACCATGAGGGAGGCCAGGGCGTTGGCCGGATCGTACACATCGATGGCATAGGTATCGGTCCAGTTGAACAGCTCCTTGCTGATGACGGCGATGGGGCCCTGGCTGGGACTTTGGATGGTGTAATCCCACTCCCAGAAGCTACCCTCCACCTCCCAGTCGGCAATGTCCATGGTGAAGGAGGGGTGGAGAAGGTTGAATTCCTTCTGGAGGCAGCCCCAGTATTCCTCCCCGGCGTAAAACTCGAACTTGGGCAGGAAGGTAAAGACCTTTTCCTGCACTGTGCCGATGTGGTTGCCATAGGGGTCTAAAATGTGGAGGCAGTGGCCCCAACTCAGCTTGCCCTCCACGGTGAAGAGGGTGTTGCCCTCCTCGTCATAGATGTC
>JAGBDQ010000150.1 GCA_017937415.1 Oscillospiraceae bacterium | reverse complement strand
GAGCGGGAGCAGACCCTGAACCAGCTTCTGGCCGAGCTGGATGGTTTCGACCCCACCAAGGGCGTTATCGTCCTGGGGGCCACCAACCGTCCCGAGGTGCTGGACCAGGCCCTTCTCCGGCCCGGCCGGTTCGACCGTCGCATCACCATCGACCGGCCCAACCTGGCGGGGCGGATCGCCACCCTCCAGGTCCATACCCGGAAGATCAAGCTGGCCGAGGATGTGGATCTGAAAAAGATCGCTCTGGCCACTGCCGGTTGCGTGGGGGCCGACCTGGCCAACATGGTGAACGAGGCCGCCCTCCGGGCGGTGCGCAAGGGCCGCAGCCTGGTGACCCAGGAGGACCTGCTCTCCGCCTTCGAGTTCGTCATCGTGGGCAGCGAGAAGAAGGGGAGCGTCCTCACCGAGTTTGAGAAGAAGCTGGTGGCCTATCACGAAGTGGGCCACGCCATGGTGGCCTACAAGCAGAAGAACGGCAAACCGGTGCAGAAGATCACCATCGTGCCCCACACCCAGGGGGCGCTGGGCTATACCCTCCATCTGCCCGAGGAGGACAAGGTCCTCTCCACCAAGAAGGAGCTTCTGGCCCAGATCACCACCAGCATGGGCGGCCGGGCCGCCGAGCAGGTGGTCTTTGACGAGGAGACCAACGGGGCCGCCCAGGACATCCAGGACGCCACTAACCTGGCCCGGAACATGGTGGCTCTTTACGGCATGAGCGAGAAATTCGGCATGATGGCCCTGGCCTCCCGCCGCAGCCAGTATCTGGACGGAGGCTACGGCATCGACTGCGCCCAGGACACCGCCGCCGACATTGACGAGGCGGTGCGGGTCATTATCAGCAACGCCTACGACGAGGCGGTGAAGATCCTCACCGAGAACCGGGAGGACATGGACAAGGTGGCCGCTTACCTCATCGCCAAGGAGACCATCACGGGGGCCGAGATGGTAGCCATTTTGGAGGGGAGAGACCCGGAGACCGCGGAGGCAGAAGCCTACGGCTCTTCGGTATCTCAGGAGCGCAAGCCCCTCTACGGCGACGTGGAACCTCCCGCCAAGGCGGTGCATATGGTCAGCGAGCCAGTAGAGGCTCCCAAGCAGTCGGAGGAGCCGCCTGCGGAAGAACCCGCCCCGGAGCCTGATACAGCCGCTTCCGGGGACCAGCCTGACCCAGCCGCCCCGGAGGACGGGGAAGGGGAGGCGTAAGAGAACTGTGGGATATTTTCTGCTGTTTCTGATGGCTCTTGCCGCCGTGGGCCTGCCCTACTGTATGCTCCGGGCGGTCAGGGCCATCCATGAGGAGGACAAGGACGGCCGGGAGATGTTTACCGCCCTGTCCTGCATCTGCGCCGGTGTTCTGGCGGTCTTTGTCATCATTCTGATCCTTGAACTGTAAGGACCCATTCAAAAAGCCATAAAAAACCCCGAAGGTTGTACGTTTTCGTACACCTTCGGGTTTTTTTCAACCTTATTTGTCCTTCTCCTTGTCCTTTTCCTTGCCCTCGCACTCCTCCTCGGGGAGGACCTTCACCCGGATCTCCAGCACCCGCCGGTGGTCCACCTTGGTGACCGTCACCTCCAGGCCGTCGGACCGGAAGGTGTCCCCCTCCTCGGGGATCCGGCCCACCTGCTCCAGCACCCAGCCGGAGACCGTGTTGGCTTCGCATTCCCCCGTGAGGGAGAACATTTCGTAGAGATGGTCCAGGGAGGCGTGGCAGGCGATGAGGTAGCTGCCGTCCTCCTGCTTCTTGAAATCCTCGATGATCTCGTCGTGTTCATCCCAGATCTCGCCCACCAGCTCCTCCACGATGTCTTCCAGCGTGCAGATGCCCTCGGTGCCGCCGTACTCGTCCACTACCACCACCATGTGGGCCTTCCTGCGCTGGAGGATCCGCAGCAGGTCGGAGATCTTGGTGTTCCCGGTGGTGTAGAGGACCGGAGTGACCAGCTTCTTGAGGTCGAACTTGCCCCGGTAGCGGGCGGCGTAAAAGTCTTTCTCGTGAATGACCCCCACGATGTCGTCCACGTCCTCATGGTAGACCGGGATCCGGGAGTAACCGCTCTCGGCGAAGGCCTTGGCCAGATCCTCTTCAGTCACCGTATCCTCCACCGCCACAATATCCACCCGGGGGGTAAGGATCTCCTGGACCTCCATGTCTCCGAACTCGATGGCTGAGCGGATGAGCTCGCTCTCGTGTTCGTCCAGGCCGCCCTCGCTCTCGGCCTGCTCCACCATGGCGGCCAGCTCCTCCTCGGTGATGCCGCTCTCAGTGGGCCGGAACAGTTTTTTGAGGGCACGCTGGATGAGGGAGAGAAGAGCGGTCACAGGCTTCAGCAGCACCATGAATACCCGTATGATGGGGGTGGCGAACATGGCGAAGGGCTCGGCGGCGTCCTTGGCGATGGTCTTGGGGGAGACCTCCCCGAAGATGAGCACCACCACGGTCATGACCACAGTGGAGATCAAAGCGCCGTTCTGGAGCTTCAAGCCCTCAACAAAAAGCAGAGTAGACAGGGTGGTGGCTACGATGTTTACGATATTGTTGCCCACCAGAATGGTGGAGATCAGGTTGTCGTAGTCACCGGCCAGGGCCAGGGTCTTGGCGGCCCGTTTGTCGCCATTGTCCGCCTTGGCCCGGAGCCGAAGCTGGTTCAGGGAGGTAAAGGCGGTCTCGGTGGCCGAGAAGAAGGCGCTGCAGATGACAAGGAAAATGAGGATCACGATCATGGTTAGATTGGCTGGGTCCATAAAGGAAGGATCACACTCTCTTTCTGAAAAATAATGGAATTAGATGGAAATGCGCGCAAAAGGACAGCCCTACTCTTTGGTAAGACTGTCCTTATGTAGCCTGTCTGTAAAATTGGGTTTGGGTGGAGGTTCGTCCACGCGGGCTCACCGATCCTTTGATGTAAAGATTGGTGCTATGATACCACGAAAGATCGGAAAAATCAAGAGGATTTTTTGGGAAGCGCGCGAAAGCCTTGGGGGAGAAGAACTTTACTTCTCCTCCTGCTCCTTGTTCCCCTTTTTCCGCTTCTCGGTTTGGCTGCGGCCTTCGCCGAAGTACTTGACAATGTCCTCCTGCATCTTGTCGGAAATTTTCCGCTCGATGGGGAAGACCTCGGCGTCGGTGAGACGGCCAAAAACGTAGATGAGCTGCCGTACCTCATGGTCCAGCACGTCGGCCGAGATCATGTCCATGTTGTCGTACCGGGTGTGCATATACCCACCGTTCCGGGGGGTGTAGGAGGCAAAGTTGATGGCGGGCACGGTGTAGTCGGCAAAGACCGTGCCGTCGCTGCTCATGGCCCCGGGCCGCACCTCGGTGGAGAAGCCCCCCTCTTTCAGAATGCCCTTGAGGTAATCCTCGGCGGCGGAAGTGGCGGTGACCATGGCCATCTCACTGCCCAGCAGGTTGCCGCCCACGTCCAGGTTCACCATGCACAGAAGGCTCTCCCCCTCCTCAGGGTGGGCGGCCATGTAGGCCTTGGAGCCCTCCAGCCCGATCTCCTCGGAGCCGAAGAGAATTGCCTTGACCGTGCGCCGGGGCGGGTTCTTGGAAAGGTGCTTCAAAAGCCCCAGCACCTGCACCGTGCCGGCCCCGTTGTCCCAGGAACCCAGGCTGAACTCCACGCTGTCGTAGTGCCCGCCCACGGCGATGGTCTCGTCGGAAAGGTCGGTGCCGGGCACCAGAGTGACCACATTGTAGGAGGTGGACTTGAACTCCTCGGTCTTCAGCTCAAAGTGGACGGTCTGGGGCTTCAGCCGCAGGAGCTTCATGGCGTCGATCATGCGGATGGCGAAGCCGGGGACCTTGCCGTGCTTGAGGTAAGAGGGGCGGTAGCGCATGGTGTCCAGGTCGGAATTCTCGTAGGTGTCCCGGCTGGAGCCGTTCATCCACAGGAACCCGGCGATGCCCGCCTTCATCAGCTTTTTGTAGTTCTCCTCACTGGGCCGGTCGTTGAGGAGGACGAACTTGCCCTTGGCCTGGCGGAGGGTGAGCTCGTCAATGAGGCGCATGTAGTAAAACTCCGCGTCACAGCCCCCCTCGGGGGTATCGGCGGCGTTGATGAGCCCGGTGACTGTGAAGGACTCCTCCACGGGGGATGTCACCTTCAAAAGGGCGTGGACCGGCTTGTCCCACTTGACCTCAAAAGGCTCCAGGGTGGGGGTGAGCCCGTAGTTTTTGATCTCATCGGCGATCATATTGGCCGCCTTGTGCTCCATCTCCGAGCCGCTGGTCCGGGAGAAGGAGAGCTTCTCCAAAAAATCATAGGCTTCCTGTCCGTAATTGACCATGCCATATCCTTCTTTCTTTGATAAAAATACGGTCTATCCTATATGCTACGCATAAATATTCGGTTTGTCAAGGGAAAATTCCCTTGCTTTTTTTGCTTCGCGGGAGTACAATGACTCAAACGAGCCGCAAAGGGGCGGCCTTCCGCGGCAAGGGTGCCGCAAATGAGGAGGTCGTCCCTATGCGGCATTTTTCTGTCCAATTATCCCCTGACCGGAAGCCCAAGCCGGAGGTCTCCACCCTCCGCTTCGGCAAAAGCTTTACCGACCATATGTTTTTGATGGACTATGACCCGGAGCGGCTCTGGCACGATGGGCGCATCGTGCCCTACGGCCCCCTTTCCCTGGAGCCCGCGGCCATGGTGTTCCACTATGCCCAGGAGGTCTTTGAGGGCCTGAAGGCCTACCGGCGGCCGGACGGGGCAGTCCAGCTCTTCCGGCCTATGGACAACGCCCTGCGGCTGCGGGATTCCTGCGTGCGGATGGGCATTCCGCCCCTGGAGCCGGAGCTGATGGTGGAGGCGGTGAAGGCCCTGGTGGAGGTGGAGGAGAGCTGGGTGCCTGACGCCCCGGGGGCCTCCCTCTATCTGCGGCCCTTTATCATCGCCGTTGACCCGGCCCTGGGGGTCCACGCCTCCAGGACCTATCTCTTCGTCATCATCGCCTGCCCGGTGGGGGCCTACTATCCCAACGGCCTTGCCCCGGTGCGGATTTACGTGGAGGACGAGGACGTGCGGGCCGTCCGGGGCGGTACGGGCTACGCCAAGTGCGGGGGCAACTACGCCGCCTCTATCCGGGCGGGAGAGCGGGCCCAGGCAGTAGGCTACGACCAGGTGCTCTGGCTGGACGGGGTGGAGCGGAAGTACATCGAGGAAGTGGGCTCCATGAACGTCATGTTCCGGATCGGCGGCAGGGTGGTCACCCCCAAGCTCACCGGCTCGGTGCTGCCGGGAGTCACCCGCCGGTCCTGTATCCGCCTGCTGGAGGATTGGGGGGTGCCTGTGGAGGAGCGGCTCCTCCCGGCCCGGGAGCTCTTTGACGCCGCCCAAAGCGGCGAACTGACCGAGGCCTGGGGCACTGGCACCGCCGCGGTGATCTCTCCCATCGGGGAGCTTGCCTGGATGGGGGAGAGGTGGACCACCCCCCGGGGGGACATCGGCCCTCTGGCCCGGCGGCTCTACGACACCCTCACCGGCATCCAGTGGGGCACTTTGCCCGACCCCTACGGCTGGACAGTCCCTTGTGCTTCTGCTTCAGGTATGCTATGATAGAGCTACCGGCCAAGGCCGGAATCTGAATTGGGAGTGTGAGGATAGTATGATCCGTCTGCCGCTCTGCATTGTCTTCGCTCCGCGCAAGGTCTGAGGGACCCCTGCTGCGGAGCGGACCGGAACCGTAAGTCCCTTGGGCTTTGCGCTTTCATTTTACCTATTTTGAATGAAAGAAGGAGCAAAGCCATGAACAAAACATTTTTCTCAGAGTGCAGGCATATTCTGCTTCTCTGGCTCACCCAGGCTCTGTCCAATTTGGGCAGCGCCATGACCAATTTTGCCTTAGTGGTGTGGTCCTACGGCCAGTATGGCTCGGCCCTCACCACCGCCCTGCTCACCGTGTGTGCCTACGCTCCCTACGTGGTGCTCAGCATCTTCGCCGGGGCCCTCAGCGACCGGTGGGACAAGAAGAAAACCATGCTTCTCTGCGACGCCCTGGCCGCCCTGTGTACCGTGGGGGTACTGGTGCTGCTGGCGACGGGGAACCTGAAAATCTGGCACCTGTATCTCAATAACGCCCTCAATGGGCTCATGAACACGGTGCAGCAGCCCGCCTCCGAGGTGGCGGTGACTCTCCTCACCCCCCGGGCGCACTATCAGCGGATGGGAGGGCTCCAGGCCTTCTCCCGGTCCCTGGTG
>JAGBDQ010000011.1 GCA_017937415.1 Oscillospiraceae bacterium | reverse complement strand
CCCAAGCAGGTAGAGGAGCAATCCCGAGCCATTGTTCCCCGCAAGGGAAAATACACCCCATAATCTGGGGCGCTTCAGTCCACGGCTCTCCGCGTCGATCTCCACCAGCCTGTAGAGCTGATATGCGGTAAAAACACTGCCAACCATGACGGCAGCCACCCCCATCACAGCAATCACGAGATACGGTGTGTTCATCCTCTCACCTCAAATTCGTTTGATGATCTGAACCATCAGCCAGGACATACTCACCACCGCCAGGCAGAACACGCAGACCATGAAAAGTACATTTTCCGGCAAAAAGAAGGCCGCAAGCAAACAGCATAAGCATATAGCCACGTTAGCCGCGATTGCCCAAAGCAGCTGTTTGTTGCTCCTGACAACGTTGGTACTCTCCTCCAAGTGCTCCAGCATTTTCCCGTCTCCTTTCAACAGCTCATCCAGACTGACCGAATACAGATCGGACATCCTTACCACACTGACAATATCCGGGTAGGACTTCTCATTCTCCCAGTTGGAGATGGTCTGCCGGGAGATGTGCAGTTCCTCAGCCACCTGTTCCTGGGTCAGCCCCGATGCCACCCGGGCTTCTTTGATCTTTTTTCCGATCTCCATGCTTTTTCCTCCCTTCCCCCTTATTGTCTCACAGGTGTCCTTCCCTGTCTATCAAAAGTCACGGACAAAGCCCTTTTGTCGGCTGTCAGGCTCCCTGATTGACAAGCCGCTCCTTTTCCCCTATAATTTACATCAGCCTTTTTAGGGGGTATCTCCCATGATCCTTCACGACCAAATAGCAAAAGCCTACATAGAGGGCAGTAGTTTGGAGCAGTTCCGGGAGGAATGGTATTTCTCCAACTCCGACCTCTCCCGGGAGTACGGCAAGAATGTCTTTACTCTCCCCCCTGACGATAGGGAGACCCGGGAGAAGGCAGGACAGGTCTATGCCTCTCTCCGGTCGGTCCTTCAGAGCTTCTCCGCCCCCGACTCTTCCGCAATGGCGCTTTACGACGGCCTGTTTCCCCATTGGCGGGAAGCCTTGGAAAGCGTATCCGTGGATCTGATCGCAGGGCTTCCCCACCCCCACGACGCCGTGGTCTGCTCCGATCCTTCCGGTAAGCTCCATATCCTTTTAGACGTTGTGCGCTGGATCTACATGCTGGGCTATGACTTGGAGGGCAACGCCAGAGGTATCCTGACCCATGAGCTTTTTCATGTGCTGCTGCGGGAACGCTGGCCGGAGGCGGACCAGTCCTCCGGCTATCTCCCGGCCCTGGACCGCATCACCTTTCACGAGGGCTTTGCCCACATGGTCCAGCTCTGCGCCATGCGGGCTGTGGACTGGCACAGTGAAAAGCTCACGCAGGTCAGAGCGAACAGCCGGGCCAAGCTGGCCTTGGCCCTGGCCGAGACCGATCCAGAGAAGCGGAAAACCTATCTTTACGAGGCTGACCGGGGCGGTTGGTACAGCAAGTATGCCGCCATGGCAGGGATGCTCTATCTGGCCGATCAATGGGAAGGCGGCGGACTCCCCGCCCTCCGGGCCATTTTAGAGGCAGGTCCCGCGGGATTTGCCCATAGGTGCGCCATATAGCAAAGAGCCGCTGACTTTCGTCAGCGGCTCTCAGTTTGTCGAAAAAGTCCAGCTTTGGCTGGGCTTTTTCGCGTATATATGGTAAAATAAGTATGGGTGATGAAAGATGCTGGAACGAGGGAAAATGGATCGAGGCGTGATAGAGATGGTGGACACGGAAATGTTGGTGCCACCAGAGCATCTGCTGCGGGAAATAGACGCAGCGGTAGATTTCAACCAGCTGTATGAAATGGTGGAACCGTTGTACAGTGAGGATAACGGACGACCCAGCGTAGATCCGGTGGTGCTGTTTAAGATGGTTCTGATCCAGCATCTGTACGGGCTGCCGTCCTTACGGAGGACAGCGGAAGAGGTCAGTGTGAATGTGGCATACCGGTGGTTTCTGGGATATACGCTGACGGAAGAGACGCCTCATTTCTCCACGGTAAGCTACAACTTCCGGCACCGGTTCACAGAGGAAACGGTAAATGAGGTATTTACCTGGATCCTCACAGAAGCAGCGGAGGCAGGGTATTTGAATCCCAAAGCGGTGTTCATAGACGGGACCCATATCAAAGCGAACGCCAACACGAAGAAGCAGGTCAAAGAGCAGGTGCCGGTAGCAAGCAAACATTATGCGAAAGAGTTGATGAAAGAGGTCAATGCAGACAGAGATGCCCATGGGAAAAAGCCCTTTGATGATGACGATGATGATACCCCAGTCCCCCCCAAGAAACGCAAAGACAACACCTCCAAGAAGAAGCTGGCGCGAAGGAAGAAAGAGAAGCTGCGCACGGTGACAAAGAGCGTCACTGATCCGGAGTGCGGGCTTTTTGTGAAGGGAGAACATAAGCGGCAGTTTGCATATGAAGCCCATACGGCCTGTGACAAAAATGGTTTTATCCTGGAAACAGTAGTGACTCCCGGCAATGTCCATGACAGCGTGGCTTTTGATGAAGTATATGACAGGGTAACAGCGGCGTTTCCAGAAACGGAGACCATTGTTGCGGATTCCGCCTATAAAACGCCCCACATCTGCAAGAAGGTCTTTGATGACGGTAGAGTTCTTTCCACCGCCTACAAACGGCCCCAGACCATGAAGGGCGGGCATGAATGGTGGAAGTATGTCTATGATGAATATTATGACTGTGTGATTTGCCCGGAATACCAGGTTCTGGAATACAGCACCACAAACCGGGATGGCTACCGGGAATACAAAAGTGACCCAAAGATCTGTGCCAACTGTCCTACCAGAGCGCAATGCACCCATTCCAAGGACTGCGTAAAGACGGTACAGCGCCACATCTGGAAAGACTACGAAGAGCTTGCGGATGACGCCAGGTATACGCCTGAGTTCCAGGAGCTGTACAAAAAACGCAAGGAAACGATTGAACGAACTTTTGCGGACGCAAAAGAAAAACACGCCATGCGTTATACACAGTACAGAGGCTTGGCTCAGGTAACAAACTGGGTGAAGCTTAAGTTTGCTGCCATGAATCTAAAAAAGCTGGCAAAATGGAAGTGGAATACTCTTAACCTTTTCGCCTTTTCCTTCCTATTTGCTCCTCAATACACCGAAAACCCGGTTGCTGCTTGATCTGCAACCGGGTTTCTCGACAGACTGAAAGGACCCGCTCCTGCGAGCGGGTCCTTTGTCGTTTCCGGTATAAAACCTCTCCTCCGGGAAAAGAATAAGAAATCAGATCTTTGGGGAGGAAGAACATGGGTATTTTTCAAAAGCGGCCGCCTGCCAACCCGCCCCACCCCCGGAAGGAGCCCCGGCTGGAGGGAGCCCTCACCGCCGAAAACCTGGCCGGAGTTTTTGCTGACTGCGTGG